>CAYTRJ010000085.1:0-8050 GCA_964440185.1 uncultured Faecalimonas sp.
TTTTGTCATGAAGAAGAAAACAAGAAAAAATTCAAAGAATTAAATGATGCTTTGTGCGAAAGTGCAGATAAGGCGAACACATATGCTAACTTAATTGGACCTGTGAATGCACAACTTGGAAACGTAAGCTATGTTGTTTGTGCGATTGTAGGCGGAAGCCTTGCGCTTGGAAATGTAGGAGGATTTACACTAGGTGGTCTTGCAAGTTTCTTAACATTTAATAAGAGTTTTAATATGCCAATCAACCAAATCAGTCAACAATTAAACTCTATTGTTATGGCGATGGCTGGTGCAGAACGTATCTTCAACTTGCTGGATGAAGAACCAGAAGTGGATGAAGGTTATGTAACACTTGTAAATGCAAAAGAAGTGGATGGCAAGTTAGTAGAATGTGAAGAAAGAACAGGACGCTGGGCTTGGAAACACACACATCAAGCAGATGGAACAACTGATTACGTGGAAGTAAAAGGAGACGTAGTCTTTAATGGAGTAGATTTTGGATATGATGAAAATAAAATTGTGCTTCATGATGTGAAACTTTATGCAGAACCAGGTCAAAAGATTGCTTTTGTAGGTTCTACAGGTGCAGGAAAAACAACAATTACAAACTTGATCAATCGTTTCTATGATATTCAAGATGGTAAGATCCGATATGATGGTATTAACATCAACAAGATCAAAAAAGATGATTTGAGACGCTCTTTGGGAATCGTATTACAAGATACACATTTATTTACAGGAACAGTAAAAGATAATATCCGTTATGGAAAATTAAATGCGACAGAGGAAGAAGTGATTGCAGCAGCAAAACTTGCAAATGCGCATGGATTTATCAAGCGTCTTCCAGATGGATATGATACAATGTTAACAGGTGATGGGGCAAACTTAAGTCAAGGTCAAAGACAGCTTCTAGCAATTGCGAGAGCTGCGATTGCAGATCCTCCAGTTCTTATCCTAGACGAAGCAACAAGTTCAATCGACACACGTACAGAACGTATCGTACAAGATGGTATGGATAAGTTGATGCATGGAAGAACCACATTTGTTATTGCCCATCGTCTATCAACTGTTCGCAATTCAGATTGCATCATGGTATTAGAACAAGGACGCATCATTGAACGTGGAACACATGACCAGTTGATTGAAGAAAAAGGCAAATATTATCAATTGTACACAGGAAATGCGATTAAGGGATAACAATGAAAAGAGAAACAGGTTGTAAATTATGTCCAAGAGAATGTAATGCAGATCGAACACACGGAGAAGCAGGTGTTTGTGGAGTTACAGGAGTAGGCATTTACGGAGCAAGAGCTGCTCTCCATATGTGGGAGGAGCCTTGTATTTCAGGAGAACATGGGTCGGGGACAGTCTTTTTTAGTGGCTGTCCTCTTCGTTGTGTTTATTGTCAAAATTATAAGATTGCTCATGCAGAGCAGGGAACAGAAATTTCGGGTACAAGATTGTCCGAAATTTTTTTGAAATTACAAGAAAAAGGTGCGCATAATATTAATTTAGTGACACCAACACATTATACGGAACAAATTATACCAGCAATCCGTCAGGCAAAAGAAAAAGGTCTTTGCATACCGATCGTATATAATTGCAGTGGTTATGAAAAAGTGGAAACTTTACAAAAATTAGAAGGAATTGTGGATATCTATCTTACTGATTTCAAGTATATGGAAAAAGATATGGCAAAACGCTATTCCAGAGCAGAAGATTATCCGGAGATTGCTAAAAAAGCATTGGAAGAAATGGTGCGCCAATGTGGGGAGGCTGTATTTTCAGAAGATGGTATGATGAAAAAAGGTGTGATTGTCAGACATTTATTGCTCCCAGGTTATTTAAAAAATGCGATGGCAGTGGTAGAATACGTGTATAAAACTTATGGGGAACGAGTATTCTTAAGTTTGATGAATCAGTACACACCATTGCCCTGGGTAGAAAAATGGCCAGAAATCAACCGTAAAGTGACAGAAGAGGAGTATGATGCGCTGGTAGATTATGCGATTGAGATTGGTGTGGAAAACGGATTTATCCAAGAAGGGGAGACAGCTGAGGAAAGCTTTATTCCAGCATTTGATAATGAAGGGTGGAAATAGGATGATACAATATGCAGAACATATGAAACAAGTGATAGAACCATTTTTGGAAGAACATAAGACTGTATTTTGGCTGGAACGAGAGATGGGGCATAAGATTTATTGTGCACGATATCATGTGGAACATGCAAGAGGAGTTGTTTTGATCTCTCATGGTTTTGGTGAAAATGAAGAAAAACATAAAGAAACCATTTATCGTTTTTTAAAAAAATTATATCATGTTTACTTCATAGAACACTGTGGTCATGGAAACAGTTATCGCTTGACGGAAGATTTATCGTTAGTGCATATTGATCGTTATGAACGCTATGTGGAAGATTTTCTTATGGCAGCACATTTTGCGAAAGCAGAAAATTCACGTTTGCCACTTTATCTATTTGGACATTCCATGGGAGGTGGCATAGCTATTGCGGCAGCAGCTAAAGAACCAAAATTATTTAAAAAGATGATCTTATCAGCACCAATGATCAGACCATACGTAGATAAAGGAACTTGGAGAGAAGCAGCTCTCTTAGCAAAAAGTATGTGCCTAAGAGGAAGAGAGATGGAGTATGTATTAGGACATAAACCATATGACGGACCGAGAGAATTGGAGAAGACTTCTTCCATGCGTGAAGCGCAAAATCGGTATTATCAAGAAGAACGCGCGCAGAATCCGCTTTTGCAGACGAATGGTGCTTCTTATGGATGGCTTTATATGGCAGTTCGCTTAAATCAGTATTTGCAGACAGAAGCAATTCAAAAATTGCAGACGCCATTTTTACTATTTCAAGCAGAACTGGATCAAAAAGTATCCAACAGGGAACAAGTGAAATTTATGATAAATTTACAAAAAGCAGGACGAAATATCGGAAAGCTGATACGAGTACCAGGAGCAAAGCACGAGGTATTTAATGCTGAAAAACATACAAGAGAAGCGTTTTGGAAAATGGTATTTCGCTTTTTAGAGAAATAGGAGGAGAACGATGGAATACAAGATACCGCACTATTTTGAAGAGTTTCAATGTATTGCAGGAGCTTGCAAAGATACATGTTGTGCAGGGTGGGCAATCATGATAGATGAAGAAACTCTGGAAAAATATAAGGCAACAGAAGGTGCATTTGGAAACCGTCTTCACAACTCAATTGATTGGAAGGAAGGTTGCTTTTGTCAACACAATAAACGTTGTGCTTTCTTAAATGAAGAGAATTTGTGTGATATTTACATTGAAGCAGGAGAACATATGCTATGTGATACATGCAAAGACTACCCAAGACATATGGAAGAATTTGAAGGTGTAAGAGAAGGGTCTTTATCGCTTTCTTGCATTGAGGCTGCCAAGCTGATCTTGGGTTGTGAAAAGCCAGTGGAATTTTATTCTTTTGAAGACGATGTAGAAGATGAAGAGTTTGAAGACTTCGATTTCCTATTATTTACGAAATTGATGGATGTCAGAGATGCTATGATCACATGTATGCAAAACCGTGAAGTTGATATCTTGATGCGCATGGGTATGGTATTAGAATTGGCTCAGAAAATGCAAGATGCCATTGATGAGAACGAACTTTTCAAAATTGATGAATTACTAGAAACATTTGGAAAAATGGATTATTTACTTGCTTTTCAAAAGCATGTGTATGAAGATGGACTAGGGGAAAATGAATTTTGCAGTGATATGCGAAAGATGTTTCGTGTATTCCAAAAGATGGAAGTGCTGAAGGAAGATTGGCCAGATTATGTAAAACATGCAGAGAAAGTACTCTACGGGCAAGGAAGAAGTGAATATCTGAAAAAACGTCAACAATTTCATGAAGAAGTTGCTTTGAAAAGTGCAAACCATTTACAGTGGGAAATTTGGCTGGAACAATTGATGGTATACTTCATTTTTGTCTATTTTTGCGGTGCAGTATATGATGACTATGCACTTGGTAAAATTCAAACAGGTGTGGTAAGTACGCTATTGATCCAAGAATTATTGATGGCAACATGGATAGAAAATGGACAGCTCTCATTTGACGATGTAGTAGAAGTCGCACATCGTGTATCGAGAGAGCTGGAGCATTCGGATCTCAACATTTTACGTATGGAGAAAATCTGTGAGAAGAGTGCGTTGTTCGAGACAAATCATTTGATTTCTATTATTTTACATTGTACAATGTAGACAATTAGGCGAGCGTGAAATTCGTTTGGAAGGAAAGAGAGGATGCACATTATGAAAAAAGAAGATGTGAAATACCGAGCGTATGTTCAAATCTTAAAAGAAGAATTGGTACCAGCAATGGGTTGCACAGAACCGATTGCATTAGCATATGGTGCGGCAAAAGCAAGAGAGCTGCTTGGTGAGATGCCAGATCGTGTTTGGATTGGTGCTAGCGGTAGTATCATTAAGAACGTAAAAAGCGTTATCGTACCAAATACAAACCATTTAAAAGGAATCCCAGCAGCAGCAACAGCTGGAATTGTAGCAGGAAAAGCGGAAAAGGAATTAGAAGTAATCTCGGAAGTGACGGACGAAGATATCAAGAAAATGAGAACGTTTCTTGATACAACAGAGATCAAGGTAGAGCATGTTGATAATGGAATCACATTTGATATTATAATTGCTTTATATAAGGGAGAATCTTATGCGAAAGTAAGAATCGCGAATTATCATACGAATATTGTATGGATGGAAAAAAATGGAGAAGTTCTTTATCAGGTAGAATTGTCTGGAGAAAGTGAAAATGGATTGACAGACCGTTCGCTTCTTAATCTGCAAGACATCTTAGATTTTGCAAATACAGTGGAGATAGAAGATGTGAGAGATGTTTTAGGAAGACAGATTGCATTTAATACTGCAATTTCAGAAGAAGGACTTCGTGGGGACTATGGAGCAAATATTGGAAGTGTGTTGTTAGATACATATGGTGATGACATTTTAGTTCGAGCAAAAGCAAAGGCAGCAGCTGGATCAGATGCACGTATGAATGGATGCGAATTACCAGTTGTGATCAATTCGGGAAGTGGCAATCAAGGAATGACAACTTCTCTTCCAGTAATCGAATATGCGAAAGAACTTGGAGTGAGTGAAGAAAAGATGTATCGTGCACTAGCACTTTCTAATCTTGTAACAATCCATCAAAAAACAAGTATTGGACGATTGTCTGCGTTCTGTGGCGCAGTAAGTGCGGGCGCAGGTGCAGGTGCAGGGATTGCTTACTTGTTAGATGGAAGTTATGAGTCAATTGCACATACTGTTGTGAATGCTCTTGCAAATACAGGAGGCATCGTCTGTGATGGAGCAAAAGCATCTTGTGCAGCGAAAATTGCATCTTCTGTAGAAGCAGGAATCCTGGGCTATAATATGTACAAATCAGACAATAATTTTGAACCAGAAGATGGTTTGGTGGCACATACACCAGAACAGACGATTAGTAATATCGGAAGACTAGGAAAAGAAGGAATGAAATTAACAAATGAAGAAATCATCAAAATGATGGTTGGCGAATAAATCGTATGATTGAGCATTAAATGAGAGAAAGGAGAAGTGGTTTATGAAAAAATTATTAAGTAGTTTACCAGCAAAGCTTGTGATAGGGATCGTGATTGGTATTTTAGTTGGGCTTTGGGCGCCAGAAAGTGTTATGGTAGTATTAGTTCCAATTAAAAATATTTTAGGGAAGATTATCAACTTTATCGTACCATTGATCGTAATTGGATTTATTGCACCATCCATTACGAAATTAGGAAGTAATGCTTCTAAAATGTTAGGAGTAGCAATTGTATTGGCATATGCTTCTTCTGTGTTGGCAGCATTATTGTCAGCAGGTGCTGGATATGCGATTATCCCTAACTTGTCATTTGGTGATCCAGTAGGACTAAGAGAATTGCCTGAAGATATTTTTGCACTTGATATTCCTCAGATCATGTCCGTTATGAGTGCTCTTGTATTTGCAGTTATGATAGGACTTGCAGCAGTGTGGACAAAAGCAAAAACGATCATGGTGATACTCGATGAATTCCAAAAGATTGTATTAGAATTAGTAGCTCGAATTGTAATTCCAATCCTTCCAGTATTTATTGCATGTACATTTGCATGCTTAGCTTATGAAGGAACCATTACAAAACAATTACCAATCTTTTTGATTGCAGTTGTAATTGTTATGATCGGACATTACATTTGGATGGCAGTTCTTTACTGTGTGGCAGGCGTGTATGCTGGAAAGAATCCAATGGAAGTTATAAAACATTACGGTGCAGCATATATCACAGCAGTAGGTACAATGTCTTCAGCAGCAACATTATCAGTTGCACTCAAATGTGCAAAAAAATCAAAAGTACTTCGTGATGACATGGTAGATTTTGGTATTCCGCTATTTGCGAATATACATCTTTGCGGTTCAGTATTAACAGAAGTGTTCTTCTGTATGATCGTATCAAAAGTACTTTATAATGAGCTGCCAAGTGTAGGAACAATAATTCTTTTCTGTGTACTACTTGCTGTATTTGCAATTGGAGCACCAGGTGTACCAGGAGGAACTGTTATGGCATCGTTAGGTATTATTACAGGTGTTCTTGGATTTAATGAAGCAGGTACGGCACTTATGCTTGCAATTTTCGCAATTCAAGATAGTTTTGGTACAGCATGTAACGTAACAGGGGACGGTGCGTTGACATTATTCCTAACAGGATATTGTGAAAAGCATCATATCGAAAAACAAAACATTACAATTGATTTATAAAAATCAAATATCTCAATCATACACAAAAATAAAGACTTGTCCGTGAAAATCTACGGATAAGTCTTTTGTTTTGCTCTGAAATTTGTTATACTTACGACAAGTATGAACATTTGAGGTGACGATAAATGAAATGGAATAAATTTAGATTAAAAACAACAGAGGAATGTGAAGATTTAGTAAGCTGTATGCTTATGGATCTAGGAATACAAGGAATTGAAGTGGAAGACAAAGTGCCACCAACAAAAGCAGAACAAGATATTATGTTTATTGATGTTCTTCCGGAAAACGAAGTGGAAGAAGGAGATGCTTATATTAGCTTTTATCTAGAAGAAGAGGAAGATGCAGAAAGCATGCTTGCACAAGTACGACAAGAACTGGAAGCAATGAGAGCGTATGCAAATGTTGGGGAAGGAACGATTGAAGAATCGCAGACAGAAGATGTAGACTGGGTAAACAACTGGAAAGAATTTTTCCATCAATTTTATGTAGATGATATTCTTATCATTCCTTCTTGGGAAGATGTAAAGCCAGAGGATGAGGACAAGATGATCATTCATATTGATCCAGGAACAGCATTTGGAACAGGAATGCATGAGACAACACAGTTATGTATCAAACAATTAAAGAAACGTGTAAAAAAAGATGACTTAATCTTAGATGTAGGATGTGGAAGCGGGATCCTTGGAATGCTGGCACTGAAGTTTGGAGCAAGATATTCTGTTGGAACAGATTTGGATCCATGTGCAATTGACGCAACACATGAAAATATGGAAGTGAATGGAATTACAAAAGAACAATATGAAGTCATGATCGGAAATATCATTGATGATAAATCAGTACAAGATAAAGTTGGTTATGAAAAATATGATATTGTAGTGGCTAACATTTTAGCCGACGTTCTTTGTCCATTGACACCTGTTATTATGAATCAATTAAAACAAGGTGGATTATTTGTAACAAGTGGTATTATTGATGATAAAGAAGAAACTGTGAAAAATGCTATGATTGCAGCTGGATTAGAAATTTTAGAAGTGACATACCAAGGCGAATGGGTGTCAATTACATCTAGAAAAAATTAGGAGAGAATTATGCATCATTTTTTTGTAATACCAGAACAGGTAAAGGAACACGAAATTGTAATCACAGGATCTGATGTGAACCATGTGAAGAATGTGCTTCGCATGAAGATTGGAGAAGAACTTAGGATCAGTGATGGAAACAATAAAAAATATTTATGTGAGATTGCT
>CAYTRJ010000086.1:0-8001 GCA_964440185.1 uncultured Faecalimonas sp.
TGTTGTCTCGTCGACAGCTCATTTAGATTATCACATCTTCAATCGCTTGTCAACAACTTTTTTATTTTTTTGAATTTATTTCGTTGCTGTTTTTTCGACAGCTCATTTAGATTATCATATCTCGGCTTATCTTGTCAACAACTTTTTAAATTCTTTTTGTTTTCAAATGCTATGTCATTTGCAACGAAATGTATAATACCATGTCACCATGTGAGTGTCAATAACTTTTTCAAATTTTTTCACACAATTTATACAATTTAAAAATATCTCACAAACTATAAAAGGAACCTCATTTCGAGATTCCCTTTTATAGTTCCCCTAAAACTTAATAATATACTTCATGATCATATTATTATCATATAACATCTGTAAAATTTTGTTTTCACCTATCATAGCAAAACATTGTTGACCAATTGATGTGTCATACGCCAACGTAATCAAAACAAATAGAACCCAAACAATGACAAGCCCAGTGCCAAGCCCAAGTATCGCTCCTGCCAAACGGTTGACTCCTCCTATCACTGGAAGATCTCCTATAATACCTAATACATACAAAATTGTTCTAACAATAATTGTCACCGCCAAGAATGTTACAAGAAATGCTATGATGTCTGTCATCACCTTTGTTATATACGCTGCAACATATCTTCCAAAACTTGCCACGCCTAGTGTTTCGTACACCTCACTATTATTATTTTCCAACAATAAATCCTGTATCACTTGAGGCATTTTCGATTCTTCAATCAAACGGATCTGATCTTCTCTCGGTATTGTCACATCCAACAGTGCTTCTTGCCCTTCCAACTCCTCTTTCAGAAACATTTTCATGCACTCTTCTTCTATATAAGAACCAATTGGAGTTGCCTCACGAATAACATTCCCAACAACCGGCGTTGCAGCAATTACAACCACAATCGTAAAAACTGTAGCTGCCAAAGATGCTATAATTTTTATAAAGCCTCGCGCAAATCCAACTATGGCACTTAGAAGGAACACTCCTCCTATAATCATCAACAATATATTCATACGTTCACCCCTATTTCATCAAGCGTACTTCTTGAAATCCATTTATATTGACCACAATGTATTTTCGAACACCAGAAAGCGGATACATCAATTTCACTTCCGTTTCCATTTCTCCTTCATATCTCTTCAAACCATTTTTTTCAAAGACACTACACTGTACGCCATCAAAAAGAATCACTTCTTCTTCCACAATCTTTATATTAGAATACTCTTTTTCCACATCTACTGACGCCAACATTTTTCCTGCTGCATTATAAACAAACAACTGATAGCCAGTCGACTCATCACTTCGCATCAACATTGCTATAAGATTTCCAGAATAGGAAATTCCAACCATTTCCTGCTGCATTTCTACTCGTGCAATCTCCTCCGGTTCTTTCAAGCCTTCATAGAAGAGCACCATCTTCTCTGTCGCCACAAAGGAATGTTCTTTTTCTAAGAAACCAACTACAGGTATCACACAGTCTTCATAGCTCATCTTAGACACTTCATATTGTTCTTCATTTTCAAAATAATAATAAGCAATATCTCCGACAATTTTCGAATCTTGTACTTTCATATAAGATACAAGCATACATTTTCCATCTTCTGAAATGCTCACATCCATCGGATAACCCGCATTGCTGAAGCTTACTTTATGCTCTACCAAAATATTTCCCATAGCATCATAGCACACTACCATTGGTATCTCTGCATCCTTCAAAATAGCGCAAACAATACCTTGCTCTGAAACTGCAAATCTTTCAATTGGCTTTGTTGTGTGTATCTCACCCTTCATACCAGATTTTTCGAACACTAAGATGCTTGTACCTTGCTTATCACCAACAGCTACTGTGCTGCCACATTGCTCTACTATAGGATTACTCATCTGGCAAGGTTGATTCCAAACTTCTTCCCCTGTTTCGCTCAAAAGCGCAATTCCATCTCGGCTAAAGCGCAGGATACCTTCCTCGCAATATTCATAATTTGTATTACCAAAACCAGTATTTTCGTATGTACGAACCACTTCTGCACTGGTATATGTTTGATATTTCATCCAAAAGTAAATACCCACTCCAACCAGAAGCAGCCCCAAACAAATAGCCGGCAAAACTATTTTTTTCTTATGTTTCATATTATTTTCCTTTTTCATATTAGTGTATAATAGTATAGCACACTTTAGCTTTATGGTAATAATAATTTTTGTCCAATGTAAATCAGATTCCCATCTTCCAGACCATTCATCTTACAAATTGCTTCCACTTGCGTAATATCGCCAAAGATTTCCTTGCTGATCGAAGCTAGCGTATCTCCCTTTTTCACAATATAAAAATCTTCCGGAGTCAGCAGTTCCTCTGGAGTTACCACCGTTTCAACACTCTCCGGTTCTTCCTGAGGCATTTCTTCTTCCTCATCCACTTCTGGTTCCTGTATCTTTTGAGGTTCTTGTTCATCTGTTTCCTGCATCACCTGTTGTATTTCTTGCATACGCTCATAATTATTAAACATATTTATTCCAATAGCGCATAAAATGATTGCAAGACATGTACTTAGTCCATACGTGAAACGCATACTTCCTTTTTTCTCATTCTTATTTATTTTTTCCTGAATTATATTTCTAAAATTCTTAGCAGCTCGATCCTCAACAGTTTCACTGGGAGATATCCCATTCCCTCTCCTGCTTGCTATCATGTAATTTTGCATTTCCGTATTTTTTTCATAATAAACATAATGGCCTGCACATTCCATCATATTTTTATATTTATATACATAATACTTTTCTTCGCGGTCACGTGTATTTTTTACTACAAAAAGACTTTTTTCTCGTTTAAAATATTTTTGATGCATTTTTTGAATATTATGGTTTACTTCTTGTGGCAGCTCATCCCCCGTTACAAACCATCCAAGGAGTTCACCATTTTCAAAATATTGTTTACAAGTCTCGCAAGCATTTTTCCAAACAGAATCCTCAATCACAAGATCTTTTCCCTTCGTTTTTAATTCCTGCATGCGAATCGCTCCGTACACATATATGTAATCTTCATCCTCTTCTTGTACCGTCTCCCCTACAAGAAATGCACCACTGATTTCTTGTCCTGTTTTATCACACAATTGATTAAAAAATGTATCTACATAGTCTTCCAAATAAATTTTGGAACTGTCACTTACATTTCCTATTTGTCTGACATTTTTTGGAATTTGTCTCCCCATTATTTTCATCACCTCATCTGCATATTTTTATTCATGTTAGCATGTAGAAATTGCTGATTTTAGCAGATGTTGTCGGTAATATTTAAAAATCTTCGACAAAAAAGGAACCTCATAATTGAGATTCCTTACTTTTTACAATTCTGTTCTGCCTTCCAACGCACGCAGTAAAGTAACTTCATCAATGCATTCCAAATCTCCACCTACTGGAACTCCGCTTGCAATCCTGCTCACTTTTATCCCTATTGGTTTGATCAATTTGCTAATATACATTGCCGTAGTCTCACCCTCCAAACTAGAGTTTGTTGCTACAATCACTTCATCCACGTCGCCTCTTAAGCGTTCCATCAATTCTTTTAATTTAATGTCCCCAGGGCCAATCCCTAGCATAGGTGAAATCGCACCATGAAGCACATGATATACCCCATCAAATTTGCCAGTCTTTTCATAAGCTGCCAAATCTCTTGTATTTTCTACCACCATGATTATTTTTTGATTTCTGCTGCTACTGCTGCAAATTGGACATAATTCCTGATCCGTCAATGTATAGCACTGCTTACAGTAACGTACATTATTTTTTGCTTCCATCATAGTTCCTGCCAAGCGCTCCACTTGCTCTTTTGGCATATTGATAATGTGAAATGCCAAACGCTGCGCACTTTTTGCCCCAATACCTGGAAGTCTTGAAAGTTCTTCAATCAACTTGCTGATCTGACTGCTATAGTAATCCATGTATGATCACTCCTGCCTAGAATGGCATTCCTGGCATGCCCATGCCGCCACCAAGTCCACCTGTCAATTTGGACATTGCAGATGCAGATGCTTCTTCTACTTTACGAAGTGCTTCATTTGTTGCAGCCACGATCAAGTCTTCTAACATTTCGATATCATCTGGGTCCACTACTTCTTCAGCTAATTTTACTTTTAGCACTTCTTTTGAACCAGAAATAGTAACTTCTACTGCTCCGCCACCTGCTGTTGCAGTAAATTCTTTCGATTCCATTTCTTTTGCTTGCTCTTCCATTTGTCTTTGCATTTTTTGAGCTTGTTTCATTAAGTTTGCCATATTACCTGGCATTCCTCCACCTGGAAATCCTCCACGTTTAGCCATCTTTTCTTCCTCCTAATCTTCTATTGTAAGATCCATCTGTATTAATTTTTCTATATCTACAAAACTGTCTTCAAAATAACGCCCCTCTTCTACATGACGCACCTCGATCTCAACAGTCTTGCCGATTTTCTCTTCTATCAATTGTTGAATCTCTTGCTTATAAACATCTCGTCCAACAAAATCCGCTGCAAGATCATCCGAAAATACGATCAGCAACTGATCTCTTTCTCCAACGCTCAGCCTTGCCTGCTTCAAATATACTTTTAGCGTACCAGTTGTTTGATTCGCAATCATCCGGAAATTCTGCACAACTGCTTTAACATCCTCCTTGATCGCCTTTGGCAATTCCTGTTTCACTTTCGGCTCAGCAGGAACAGCTTGCATTTGCACTGGTTGCTGCGCATAAACTACTTCTCGATTCCTTACCTGTTCTTCTACAGCACGAATTCGTTCTAGAAGTGTATCTGACGAAACTTCCATCTCTGGTTTACAAAGTTTGATCAACGCAACTTCCAGAAGCACACGCTTTTGCGTTGCATATTTCAATTGATTTGACAATTCCGAAAAAATCCGGATATAGCGAAGCAGCATATCATACTCAATCATCTGCGCTTCTTCTTTCAATTGCATCAGATTCTCTGTCGAAACATCAAGCACATCTTCCATATTATCAGAACTTTTCGCAAGAAGCAAGTTTCGAAGATACCATGTAAAGTCCGTCGACAGTTGTCCTAATTCTCTTCCTTGCATGATCAGTTCTTCTAAGGTTTTAAGCACTGAAACAATATCCTTTTTCAAAATGTTTCGAAGTAATCTGCTAAACACTTCCGTATCGACAGCGCCCAATACTTCCAGCACATGATCATATGTTAATTTTTGTCCCAAGTAAAACGCAATGCATTGATCCAAAAGGCTTAATGCATCACGCATAGAACCATCTGCCGCTTTCGCAATATAACGAATTGCTTTTTCTTCCACTTCAATCGATTCTTTTTCCATTAATTCCATAAGACGCGCCGCAATTGTATCAATGCTAATTCGTTTAAAATCATATCTTTGACAGCGGGATAAAATAGTAATCGGAATCTTGTGAGCTTCTGTAGTCGCCAAAATGAAAATGACATATTCTGGTGGTTCTTCCAACGTTTTCAGCAGAGCATTGAAAGCACCTATAGAAAGCATATGCACTTCGTCAATGATGTAAACTTTATATCTCCCTTCCGTCGGGCGGTACGCAACTTCCTCACGAATTTCACGAATATTATCCACACCATTGTTCGAAGCAGCATCTATCTCAATCACATTCATCGAAGTACCGGCCGCAATCGCCTTGCACATTTCACATTCTCCGCATGGACTTCCATCTACTGGATGTTCACAATTCACTGCTTTCGCAAAAATCTTTGCAACTGATGTTTTCCCAGTCCCTCTTGTTCCACAAAATAGGTACGCATGCCCAATACGTTCTGCCTTTATTTGATTTTGAAGTGTCTTACTAATGTGGTCCTGCCCTTTTACTTCCTCGAAGCCACTTGGGCGAAATTTTCTATATAAGGCTGTATACGACATGTCAACCTTCCTCTCTATTTGTCTCCAAAACTAATTCCTGTTAGTTTTGCTTCTTTTATAATTTTCGCTTCTGGATCAACCATCTTTAATTTCCCTGCCACTTCTTCCAATGGCACTTTCACAGTCTCTCCATCTTTTATCCCCACCATATAACCATATTTTTTGTTCAAAATCAAGTCTGCTGCTGCCGCACCAAGTCTTGTTGAAAGCACTCTGTCATATGGACATGGTGAACCACCTCTTTGTGTATGACCCGGAATTGTGACACGAACTTCTTGGTCCGTTTTTTTCTGAATCTTTTCTGCCAGCTCATACGCAATAGATGGATATTTTCTCTTTTTCAAAACTTCTTTATATTCTTTCTTTGACATCGCAGCTTCTTCTTTGGAAATTGCTCCTTCTGCCACTGCAATGATAGTAAAGTGCTTTCCTGCTTTTGTTCGATTGCGAATCGCCTTTGAAATCACATCTAAATCATAAGGAATCTCTGGAAGCAAAATAATATCTGCTCCACCTGCAATTCCTGCATGAAGTGTTACCCAGCCTACTTTATGACCCATAACTTCCACAATAAACACACGGCTATGAGATGTGGCTGTTGTATGAATGCAATCAATCGTATCCGTTGCAATATCTACAGCGCTTTGAAAACCGAATGTCATATCAGTTCCCCAAAGATCATTATCAATGGTCTTTGGTAACGTAATAACATTTAATCCTTCCTCTCTGAGTAGATTCGCAGTCTTATGTGTCCCATTTCCGCCAAGCACTACAAGACAATCTAAATTCAACTTATGGTAGGTATGCTTCATAGCCTCCACTTTATCTAAACCATTTTTGTCTGGAACGCGCATCAACTTAAATGGTTGTCTCGATGTTCCCAAAATTGTTCCGCCTTTTGTTAGGATCCCCGAAAAATCTTTCGATGAAAGCATAGAAAATTCTCCATAGATCAATCCTTTGTATCCATCTTTGAAACCGTAAATTTCAACTTCCTCTACTTTTGATGTAACGCCTTTTACTACACCGCGCATTGCTGCGTTGAGCGCCTGACAATCACCACCGCTAGTTAACATGCCAATTCTCAACATCTGCTCACGTCCCTTCGCACTTTTTGTTTATTATATCCTATTTTACAGATGCTAACAACCGAAAAATGCGCTATACTATATAGGGTAAACATTGTATTTCAAGGGAGATTATTATGGATTTAAAAGAAAAATTACTAAGGCTAGAAGCCCAAGGACATATCGTTCCAGATCTTGAACTTTTGAAAACACCAGAACAGATTGAAAAAATCCGAAAAAGTGCCGATCTGAACACTGCTATCCTAGACCATGTTGCTGCACACATTTGTGCTGGCATGAGCACTGCTGACATCGATAAACTTGTATACGATTTCACCACAGCTCACGGAGGAATCCCTGCACCACTTGGATATGAAGGATTCCCAAAAAGCGTATGCACTTCATTAAATAACGAAATTTGCCACGGCATTCCAGATGAAAACATCATCTTAGTAGAAGGAGATATCATCAACGTAGATGTTTCTACTATTTTAGATGGATACTATTCCGATGCTTCTCGTATGTTTGCAATTGGAAAAATCTCAGAACGTGCAGAAAAATTAATGCGCGTTACAAAAGAATGCGTAGAGCTTGGGCTAGCACAGGCAAAGCCTTGGGGACACTTAGGAGATATTGCTCATGCAATCAATAGTCATGCACAGGCAAACGGTTACTCTGTGGTAGAAGACATTGGTGGACACGGAATCGGTTTGGAATTTCACGAAGAGCCTTTTGTAAGCTATGTCACTCCAAAAGGAACAGAAATGGTGTTGGTTCCAGGTATGATTTTTACCATTGAACCAATGATCAACGAAGGAAGTCCTGAATTCTTTGTAGACGAAGATAATGGTTGGACTGTCTACACAGATGATGACGGATTATCTGCACAGATTGAATACATGGTATTGATTACAGAAGATGGTGCAGAAGTACTTACAAAATAAAAAACAGGAATCTCGTTCATGAGATTCCTATTTTTTTGCAGCAAAAAAGCGGGTGATGGGAATCGAACCCACGTATCCAGCTTGGAAGGCTGGTGTT
>CAYTRJ010000087.1:0-7649 GCA_964440185.1 uncultured Faecalimonas sp.
GAATGGGGAGCAGATATTGTAACCCATTCTACAACCAAATATATGGATGGACATGCAACATGTGTTGGTGGCTGTATTGTAGATAGCGGTAATTTTGATTGGACAGCGCATGCAGAAAAATTCCCAGGACTTACTACTCCAGACGAAACATATCATGGACTTGTATACACAGAACGTTTTGGAAAAGGTGCTTATATTACAAAAGCAACTGCACAGATGATGAGGGACTTAGGTTCTATCCAATCACCACAAAATGCGTTTTTATTAAATATTGGTTTGGAAACATTACATTTAAGAATGCCAAGACACTGTGAAAATGCACTTGCAGCTGCTAAATATCTACAAGCACACGATAAGATTGAATGGGTACATTGTCCAATGTTAGAAGGAGACAAATACTATGATCTAGCTCAAAAATATATGCCAAATGGTGCATGTGGTGTTATCACATTTGGATTGAAGGGTGGAAGAGAAGCATCTGTAAAAATGATGGATGCTCTTAAGATGATTGCAATCGTAACACATGTTGCGGACGCAAGAAGCTGTGTACTTCATCCTGCAAGTCATACACATCGTCAAATGAACGAACAAGAATTGATTGAAGCAGGTGTACAACCTGAATTAGTTCGTTTCAGCGTGGGTATTGAAAATATTGAAGACATTATTGCTGACTTAGAACAAGCATTAGAACAAGTATAAGATTTGAAAGGCATCCTCTATATGAATAGGGGATGTTTTTTTGTCCATACTATGTAAAAAAGAGGTGAAAAGTATGGACAAAGAAAAAAAAGAGGAAGTAAAAGAAACTGGCAGTATTGAGCTGGAAAATACGAGAAAAAATCATAAGATCAAGGTGTTTACTATCATCGGAGAGATTGAAGGACATGAAATGGTTTCATCGAATACGAAAGCGACCAAGTATGAGCATCTGCTTCCACAATTAGCAGAAATTGAAGAAAATACAGAGATTCAAGGAGCGTTGTTTTTACTTAACACATTAGGAGGAGATGTGGAAGCAGGACTCTCTATTGCAGAGATGATTGCCTCGCTAAGTAAACCAACCGTATCGCTTGTGTTAGGGGCAAGCCATTCGATTGGAGGACCTTTAGCAGTAGCAGCAGACTATTCATTTATCGTTCCAAGCGGAACCATGATCGTACACCCAGTGCGTTCCAATGGAATGTTCATTGGTGTGAAACAGAGCTTTATGAACATGGTAGAAACTCAAAATCGAATTACCGGCTTTTTGGCAAGACATTCTAAGATTTCAAGAGAGCGAGTAGAAGAATTGATGTTGGAACCAACTAAATTAGTAAAAGATGTAGGGACATTATTGGAAGGAAAAGAAGCCGTAAAAGAGGGTCTGATTGATGAAGTGGGTGGATTAAAAGATGCCTTGCGAAAGCTTCATCAAATGATTGATGATAAATATTTATAAGAAATTTGATGATGACACCACTTTTTATTAATGCTATACTGTATTGGTATATGGTGATAGACAGGGGGAGTTACATGGCAGCACAGAAGAAAAAAAGACAGCAAACACGATCAAAAACGCAACCGAAACGTAATACTACGAGTCGTAAAAATACAAAAAAAGAAGAACCAAGTTTTTTACAGAAAGAGATTACAATTCTGACTGTATTTGCAATATGCGCATTAATGATGATCAGCAATTTTGGGGTTGGAGGCCTCATTGGCGATTCTGTATCAGCACTTTTATTTGGACTATTTGGAACAATCGCATATATTGTTCCAGTTGTGATTTTCGTAGGCATTACTTTTGTGATTTCAAATAAAGGTAATCGCCTCGCATACATAAAAACCGCAGCAGGAATCGTTCTGTTGATTATGATCTGTACATTGTTTCAGTTGATCATTAATGGCTACACAAAAGGAACATCACTTGGTATGATATATCGTTTGTGTAGTTTGTACAAAGATGGAGGTGGGCTTGTAGGAGGTGTATTTGTTCATCTGCTCGTGCCATCCATTGGATTGGTAGGAACTTATGTAGTAGTTTTTGTAGTATGTATTATTGATTTTGTTATTATTACTGGAAAATCATTCTTAGGAACAGTGAAAAAAGGAAGTACAAAAGCATACCAATCTGCTAGAGAACAGGCAGCTGTGAATCGTGAAAGACGTATTCAGGAAAAAGAAGCGAAACAAATGCGCGCTGACAATGTGGTATCAGGAGTATCTTTCAATACCACATTAGAAAAAGAGACTACAGTGAAAAAGTCACCAAAGATTCAGGAACTTACTGCACCAGCAGACTTGCAGGCAGCTTCTATTTTTGAACCTGTAAAACCAGAGGAAATTGTAATCAATCGTGCAGAGCCAATTTCACAGGCAGACGCGCAGGAACAGGTGATGCCGGAAGAAACTGTAGTAGAAGGAACCGGAAAAAAACGACGTACAAAAGAGAGTCGTAAGCAAACAGAGACTGAGACAATGCATGTGGAACAAGAAATCATGCAAAATGAAGAAAAACCTAAGAAAACATATCAGTTTCCACCGGTGTCTTTGCTAAAAAGAGGAAATCCATCAAGAGGAGATTCTGATGCACATTTACGTGAAACAGCACTGAAATTGCAGCAAACATTACAAAACTTTAATGTAAATGTAACTGTTACTAATGTAAGCTGTGGACCATCTGTTACACGTTATGAGCTACAGCCAGAACAAGGCGTGAAAGTAAGTAAGATTGTAGGATTGGCAGATGATATTAAATTAAATCTGGCAGCATCTGATATTCGTATCGAAGCACCAATTCCTGGAAAAGCAGCAGTTGGGATTGAAGTTCCCAATAAGGAAAATACGGCAGTTATGCTTCGTGATCTGATCGAATCAGAAGAATTTCAAAACGATAAGTCCAAGATTGCGTTTGCAGCAGGACGAGATATTGCAGGCAAAGTGGTTGTAGCAGATATTGCAAAAATGCCACATGTTCTCATCGCAGGTGCAACAGGGTCTGGAAAATCTGTATGTATCAATACATTGATCATGAGCATTTTATATAAGGCGTCTCCAGAAGATGTACGATTGATCATGATCGATCCAAAAGTAGTTGAATTAAGTGTTTACAATGGAATTCCACATTTAATGATTCCGGTTGTAACAGACCCGAAGAAGGCTGCAGGAGCATTAAATTGGGCTGTTCTTGAGATGACAAAACGTTATCAATTATTTGCGGAATATCAGGTACGTGACTTAGCAGGATACAATGCAAAGGTAGCATCTGTTCAAGAAATTGAATCAGAAAATAAATTAGAAAAACTGCCACAGATTGTAATTATTGTAGACGAACTTGCCGATCTTATGATGGTAGCACCAGGAGAAGTGGAAGAAGCAATCTGCCGATTGGCACAATTAGCGAGAGCATGTGGAATCCATTTGGTGCTGGCAACACAGCGTCCATCGGTAAATGTTATTACAGGTTTGATCAAGGCTAATATGCCTTCCCGAATTGCATTTTCTGTATCATCAGGAGTAGATTCCAGAACTATTATTGATATGAATGGTGCAGAAAAATTATTAGGCCGCGGCGATATGCTATTCTATCCATCTGGATATCAAAAGCCAGCCCGTGTACAAGGTTCTTTTGTATCGGATAAAGAAGTACAAGCGGTTGTTGAATTTTTGAAAAGCACAGGAGATGCTGTTGTATATAATGATGAGATTACCAACCATATGAGTCAGTCTCAAGCAGTAACATCTGGAGTCACAGGCACTTCTGGTGGAAACGAAAGAGATGTTTATTTTGTGGATGCAGGGAAATTTGTAATTGAAAAAGATAAAGCATCAATCGGAATGTTACAAAGAGTATTCAAGATTGGGTTCAATCGAGCAGCTCGTATCATGGATCAACTTGCAGATGCAGGTGTGGTAGGAGAAGAAGAAGGAACCAAGCCGAGAAAGGTACTGATGTCAATGGAAGAATTTGAACAATTCATTGATGAATATGTATAAAAGTTACGTGCATATGAGGAGGAAGATTATGAAAACAGACATTCAGATCGCACAGAAAGCTGTAATGGCACCGATCAAAGAGGTAGCAGCAGGTATTGGAATCCAGGAAGATGATTTAGAATTATATGGAAAATATAAAGCGAAATTATCAGATGGATTATGGGAACAGATAAAAGATCGCCCAGATGGGAAATTGGTTTTGGTTACTGCAATCAATCCAACTCCAGCTGGGGAAGGGAAAACAACAACGTCTGTAGGCTTGGGACAAGCAATGGCAAAATTAAATAAAAAGGCAATCATTGCACTTCGTGAACCATCTTTAGGCCCTTGTTTTGGTGTCAAAGGCGGTGCAGCCGGTGGTGGATATGCACAAGTTGTTCCGATGGAAGACCTGAATGTTCATTTCACAGGTGATTTTCATGCAATCACCTCTGCAAATAATTTGTTAGCTGCACTGTTAGATAATCACATTCAACAAGGAAATGCGCTTCAGATCGATCCAAGACAGATTGTTTGGAAACGCTGTCTTGACATGAATGACAGAGTTCTCCGAAATGTAGTTGTAGGACTTGGAAACAAGATGGATGGGATGGTAAGAGAAGATCATTTTGTGATTACAGTTGCATCTGAGATCATGGCGATTCTTTGTCTTGCACAAGATATAAATGACTTAAAAGAGCGTTTAGGAAAGATTGTTGTAGCTTACAATTTTGCTGGCGAGCCAGTGACGGCAGAACAATTACAAGCAACAGGTGCGATGACAGCATTGCTAAAAGATGCATTAAAACCAAATTTGATCCAAACATTAGAACACACACCAGCTTTAGTACACGGTGGACCATTTGCCAATATTGCTCATGGATGTAATAGTGTGATTGCAACTAAGAGAGCTTTAAAATTAGCAGATATCGCAATAACAGAAGCTGGATTTGGTGCGGATCTTGGAGCAGAAAAGTTCTTTGATATCAAGTGCCGCATGAGCGGTTTGAAACCAGATGCAGTAGTGCTTGTAGCAACTGTTCGTGCGCTTAAATACAATGGTGGTGTAGCAAAAAAAGATTTGAATGAGGAAAATCTGGAAGCGCTAGCAAAAGGAATTGTGAATTTAGAAAAACATATTGAAAATGTACAAAAATTTGGAGTTCCTGTAATCGTAACATTAAACTCTTTTGTAACAGATACAGAGGCAGAATATGAGTTTATCAAAAGATTCTGCGAAGAACGAGATTGCGAGTTCGCATTATCAGAAGTATGGGCAAAAGGAGGCGAAGGCGGTATTGCTTTGGCTGAAAAGGTGCTTCATACATTGGAAACAAAAGAAAGTAAATTCGAACTGTTATATGAAGATACAGCAAGCTTGAAAGAAAAGATTGAAATGATTTCAAAAGAAATCTATGGGGCAGATGGTGTAGAATATGCAGCCACCGCCGAAAAACAATTATCAAAAATTACAGAATTAGGATATGGAAATCTTCCAATTTGTATGGCAAAAAATCAATATTCGTTATCGGATGATGCTACACTTTTAGGAAGACCTGAACACTTCAAGATTCATATTCGTGAAGTTTATGTAAATGCTGGAGCAGGATTTGTGGTAGCACTTACAGGAGCTGTTATGACAATGCCAGGACTTCCAAAGGTACCAGCAGCAAATGCAATTGACGTAAATGATGAAGGAGTCATCACAGGCTTATTCTAATACAACATTAGAGGAGAGACTTATATGACAACACTAATTGATGGAAAAGCGATATCCGCTCAGATCAAAGAAGAACTAAAAGAAGAAGTAACACATTAAAAAGAGCAAGGAATTGTTCCTTGCCTTGCAGTGATTCAAGTGGGAAATGATCCTGCATCTTGTGTTTATGTAAATAATAAAAAGAAAGCATGCGCTTTTATTGGAATTGAATCTCTTTCATATGAATTGGAAGAACAAATTTCGCAAGAAGAGTTATTGAATATTATTGATGAATTAAATCACAATGAAATGGTACATGGTATTTTAGTGCAGCTTCCGCTTCCAAAACATATTGATGAGAATGCGGTCATTCATGCAATCGCACCAAAAAAAGATGTAGACGGATTTCATCCAGAAACTGTTGGAAATATGTTTATCGGAGAAAACTGTTTCCTTCCATGTACACCTGCAGGTGTAATAGAGTTGTTAAAACGCACTAATATTGAAATAGCAGGAAAAGAATGTGTTGTAGTAGGACGGAGCAATATTGTAGGAAAACCAATGGCGATGCTTTTATTACAAGAAAATGGCACTGTCACGATCACACACTCAAAGACAGTTGACTTAAAAGAAGTGACAAAACGAGCAGATATTTTGGTTGCAGCAATCGGCAAGCCTCGTTTTATCACAAGTGAGTATGTAAAAAAAGATGCGGTGATAATTGATGTAGGTATTCACCGTAATGAAAACAATAAGCTTTGTGGCGATGTGGACTTTGAAGATGTCTTAGAAAAGGTAAGTGCAATCACTCCAGTGCCAGGTGGAGTAGGTCCTATGACAATTGCAATGCTTATGAAAAATTGCGTAGAAGCGGCTAAAAGAGAATATTTATAAATGGAAAAGACTGAGGATTTTATCTATAAATACTCAGTCTTTTTTGTGAATAAAACTTGATATTTCAGATTAATTGAATTATTATACATAATAAGAGTAAATTATTATAGGAGGCGTGGCATGTATAAAATTAAAAAAGCTGAAAAGTTAGCAGATAAAATTTATCTCATGGATGTAGAAGCACCAAGAGTTGCCAAACATTGCGAACCAGGACAATTCGTAATTGTAAAGTTAGATGAAAAAGGAGAAAGAATCCCATTAACAATTTGCGATTACGATAGAGAAGCTGGAACAATCACAATTGTATTCCAAACAGTTGGAGCATCTACTGAAAAGATGGCTTATTTAAAAGAAGGAGATAGTTTCAGAGATTTTACTGGTCCTTTAGGATGTGCTTCCGAATTTGTGAGCGAAGATTTAGAAACTTTGAAAAATAAGAAGATTTTATTCGTAGCTGGTGGGGTGGGAGCAGCACCAGTATACCCACAAGTAAAATGGCTACATGAAAAAGGGATTGATGCAGACGTAATCGTCGGAGCAAAAACAAAAGAAATGTTGATTCTCGAAGATGAGATGAGAGCTGTAGCAGGAAATTATTATCCATGTACAGATGATGGTTCTTATGGCCATGCAGGACTTGTAACATCTAAGATTGAACAACTTGTGAATGAAGAAGGAAAAAAATATGATTTATGTGTTGCGATTGGTCCAATGATCATGATGAAATTTGCTTGTCTCACAACAAAGAAATTCGACATTCCAACAATTGTAAGTATGAATCCTATTATGGTAGATGGAACAGGTATGTGTGGAGCTTGCCGTCTTCAAGTTGGCGATGAGATTAAATTTGCGTGTGTAGATGGACCTGAATTTGATGGACATTTAGTTGACTTTGATCAAGCAATGAAGAGACAACAGATGTATAAATCAGCAGAAGGAAGAGCAATGTTAAAATTACAAGAAGGTGATACACATCATGGTGGATGTGGTCATTGCGGAGGTGACGAATAATGGCTGATGTGTTAAAGAGAGTTCCAGTAAGAGAACAAGAACCTGCAGTTCGTGCAAAGAATTTCGAAGAAGTATGTTATGGATACAACAA
>CAYTRJ010000088.1:0-7479 GCA_964440185.1 uncultured Faecalimonas sp.
CAGCAATCTGAGCAAGATGTGTGATGCAAATGACTTGATGCATTTGTCCGATCACTGCCATCTTTTCTGATACTTTTTGTGCAGTACGTCCACTTATTCCAACATCAATTTCATCAAAAATCAATGTTTCAATGTGATCTTTTTCTGCCATAACCGTCTTGATTGCCAGCATAATACGTGATAACTCTCCTCCAGAAGCCACATCGCCAAGTGGTCTGACTGGTTCTCCTGGATTCATAGAAATCATAAATTCAACTTCATCATTTCCGTTTGCAGTATATTCCTGTAATGTATGGAACACCATTTCAAATTTCACATCTAAGAAATTCAGATCCAAAAGGCCCTCGCGGATAGCTATCGTTAATCTTTCTGATGCCTCTTTTCTCAATTCAGATAATTGGCAGCAACAACTATCTAAAAATATTGTTGCCTTTTCAAAATCTGCTCTTAACTGTTCTAAATAATTATCATAATCCAGAAGTTTTTGAAGTTCAGCTTCTTTCTCATCTAGATATGTAAGAATTTCCTCAATTGAATTTCCATATTTTGCTTTCAAATGATTTATCTCATTTAAACGAGTTTCCACTTCGTGAAAAGCTTCTTCGGAAAAATCAAAGGAATCGCTGTAATTTGATAGTTCTCGATTAAAATCATTTAGCAAATTGTCGATTTCCGCGAGCTGATCATATAACTCTTTTGCATATTCATCATATCTGGATGCCTCCTGCAAACAGTAAATCGCACGCGATATAGAGTCACTGGCACTTTGATTCCCGTTTCCTGTATAAGTATAGGCTTCCTCTACATTGTTTGTGATCTTCTTTCCATTTAGCATACGACGATATTGTTCTTCCAATACTTCATCTTCTTGCACTTTTAAATTTGCGTTTTGAATTTCACTGATCTCAAACTCCAGAAAAGCAATTTCCTTATTTCGTTCTTTTTCGTCCAAATCTGCTTTTTCTAACTCTTCTTTCAGTATTCTGTAACTGCGATATCCCTCTGTCACCTGCTTTTTCACTTCTGCAATTTCTTCTTTTGCAAAATTATCTAAAATCTGCAAATGATTTTTCTTATACAAAAGAGACTGATGCTCATGCTGTCCATGAATATCAATTAAAAGCCCAGCGACTTCCTTCAATGTAGCAATAGAAACCGTTTCCCCGTTGATCTTACAGACACTTCTCTTTCCGATCATCTTACGGCTTAATGTAACCATATCTTGTTCTATCGTAATGTCTTTTTCTTTTAATAAGTTTAGCTGATGCTTATTTTCTACGAAAAAGGTAAGTTCTACATATCCCGATTCCGATTCATATCTTAGCATCTCTGACGAATATCTTCCACCTAAAGCTAGATTAATGGAGCCTAGGATAATTGATTTCCCGGCTCCTGTTTCACCTGTCAATATATTTAGTCCATCTTTGAATTCTACTTCCATCTCGTCAATCAATGCGAGATTTTTTACATATAAGTTGTGTAGCATCCTTTTCTCCTAATTCTCATTAGCACATCTATTTTATAATACAATTTTTCTAATTTTATCCATAACGCTTAATGCTTCTTCCGTACTATGGACAGCGCACATGATTGTATCATCCCCCGCGATACTTCCTACGACTTCTGACCAATGCATCTCATCAATAGCTGCTGCAACAGCCATCGCCATTCCAGACTCCGTCTTGATCACAACCAGATTTTGCGCGTTATTCATCGACACAAATCCATCTTTCATAATACGAACATATTTATCTTTCAGTACAGACTCTGTGGCTTTCAACACAGCATATTTCTGCCCGCCATCTTCTGCTGGTACCTTTGTTAATTTTAAATCGCGAATATCTCTGGACACAGTTGCTTGTGTAATTTGAAATCCTTCTTCTTTTAGGCGTTCTGCCAATTCTTCTTGTGTCTCAATCTTATACTTTCCAACCAGTTCCACAATCTTCGCATGTCTATTTACTTTCATATCTTAGTTTCCTTTCATTTTCTTTCTTAGTATTTCCAAGAAACTAACTTTACTTAATTTCAATAGTTTTGTAGTTTCCTTTGCTTTACGAATTACAATTCGGTCACCTGTTCTGACTTCAATATGGCCTTCTCCATCATAAGAAATTCCAACAGCTTCGTCGCTTCCATCGCGTCCTTTTCCAATCTCGATCATAATCTCATCATCCGCTGATAAAACAATACTGCTTGTGTTCAATGCATGCGAGCAAATTGGTGTAAATACGATCATAGATGCAGTTGGTTCTAGGATTGGTCCGCCTGCCGATAAATTATATGCAGTTGAACCTGTTGGTGTAGAAATAATTGCTCCATCCGCCTGATATGTATTCAGCAATTCTCCATTTACATAGATATTAAAACGCACTACGCGAAGTGGTCCTAATCTGCTAAGCACAATATCATTTAATGCTAAATCTTCCTGTTTTCCATTCAAAGTCCCTTTTAGCATCATGCGTTCTTCAATATGTATTTCTCTTTCCAATAGCAGTGTGTCTAACACCGTTTCAATATCACATACTTCTGCTTCTGCCAAATACCCTAATGTTCCCATATTGATTCCAAGTATCGGAACATTTTGCGGACATATTTCTCTCGCTGCGCGAATCAATGTTCCATCTCCACCGATTGCCAGAACACACTCTGTATCTTTTGGAACAGGTTCTTTCTCTGAAAGGACACATATGCCACCTTTCGATTCAATATAATTTTTAATGCGATAAGTCACTTCAAGAGACTTGTCCTTTCCCTTGTTTGTAATTACATAAAATCTATTCACGTTTGATCCTCAACTTATTATTTTGCTAATGTTTCAAATGCATTTTCTACAATTTGTTTCCAATCAATTGTCACATCTGAAATTGTACCAATTTCTTCTGTTTTTTGAAGGTGTGCAAGATATTCAATATTACCTTCTGGTCCTTTGATTGGTGAAAAATCCAAATTCAATACTTTTAGTCCAATCGACATAGCATATGATAATACCATTTCAATCACTTCATAATGTGTACTTTTCTCACGTACTACGCCTTTTTTCCCTACTTTTTCTCTTCCTGCTTCAAACTGTGGTTTGATCAACGCCACGATCTGACCATCTTCTTTTAAATAATTGCGGATTGGAAGAAGAACTTTTGTAAGGGAGATAAAAGAAACATCAATCGATGAAAAGTCAATGGCTTCTCCCAAATCCTCTGGTGTCACATAACGGATATTTGTTTTTTCCATGCATACAACTCGCTCATCTTGTCTTAATTTCCAAGCTAGTTGTCCACGTCCTACATCAATAGCAAATACTTTTCTTGCTCCATTTTGCAACATGCAGTCTGTAAATCCGCCTGTGGAAGAACCAACATCTGTACAGACTTTATCTTGCAGCACGACATCAAAATTAGCCATTGCTTTTTCTAGTTTCAATCCACCTCTGCTTACATATGGAAGTGTATGTCCCTTGATTTCAATCTGTACTTCATCCGAGAACATTGAGCCTGCCTTATCTTCTCTTTCTCCTTCTACAAATACATTACCAGACATGATAATTGCTTTTGCTTTTTCTCTCGATTCTACTAAATTTCTCTTTACGAGTAATACGTCCAAACGTTCTTTCATATTTTCTCCTACATCTTATTCCATGTCATTTCTATTTTTTCTACAATGGATGCAGCATCTAACCCCAGTTTCTTTCTTAACTCTGGAATACTTCCATGTTCGATATATTCATCAGGGATTCCGTTTGCCATAACAGTTACATCCAGTTTCTCATTTCCTACATAATCATTTACCATTTGACCATATCCGCCTGTCAAACTTGCATCTTCAATGGTAACAAATAATTTATGCTCTTTCGCCATATAGTGTAATATTTCTTTATCCATTGGCTTTATGAAGCGTGCATTGATCAAGCTGCATGCGTAGCCCTTTTCCTTTAGCTTTGCATATACCTCTTCTGCTACTTCCATCATATGTCCTACGGAAAAAATTGCAATTTCTTTTTCTTCATAAATCACTTCACTTTTTCCTAATTGGATTTTGTCTTGGAAGGAATCTAATCCGTCATAAACAGATCCACGTGGATAGCGGATTGCAATCGGACCATCATGCTCCACACAAAAAGTAAGCATATCGTGAAATTCTGTACGATTCTTCGGTGCTAGGATTGTCATATTTGGAATATGATTCAAAAATGCCACATCAAAAACGCCCTGATGCGTCTCTCCATCATTTCCCACTAATCCTGCTCTATCAATGGCAAAGATCACTGGTAAATTCTGCATACATACATCATGCACTATTTGATCATATCCTCTTTGTAAAAAAGAAGAATATACTGCAAAGACTGGCTTCAATCCTGCTGCTGCAAGTCCTGCCGCAAAAGTCACTGCATGTTGCTCTGCAATTCCTACATCAAAGAAACGGTTCGGAAATTTTTCTTGAAATGCACTTAAACCTGTTCCATCCTTCATAGCTGCTGTTATTGCTACTAATGTTTCATGTGTTTCTCCTAGCTTGCATATGCTATCTGAAAATGCATCTGTATAAGAATCTGCTTTCTTTTCACACAAAGCCTTTCCACTTACCATGTCAAATGGACTAATCCCATGAAACTTCGACGGATCTTTTTCAGCTGGTGCATATCCTTTTCCTTTTCTAGTCATAACATGTACCAATACTGCGCCTTCTACCTTCTGAGCTTCTTTAAATGTCCGATATAGTTTTTTCAAATTGTGTCCATCTACCGGTCCAAGATAAGTAATTCCCATATCTTCAAACCACATACCTGGCACAAGCAACTGCTTAATACTATTTTTCGTTTTATGGATCTGTGACACCAATGTCTTTCCAACGCCTGGTATCTTGCTCAATGTATTTGTAACATCTTTTTTTAGTTCCGTATAAAAATGTGTTGTTCTTAAATCCCCAAGATAACTTGACATTCCACCGACATTTTCTGAAATCGACATATTATTATCATTCAATACAATAATATAATTGCTCTTTAACATAGATGCATTATTAAAAGCCTCATATGCCATTCCGCCGGTTAAAGAACCATCTCCAATAACCGAAACTACCTTGTAATCTTCTTTTAAGATTTCACGTGCTTCTACATATCCTAATCCGGCTGAAATGGAGGTTGTACTATGGCCTGCATCAAATGCATCACAGTCGCTTTCCTTACGTTTTGGGAAACCACTCATTCCTCCAAACTTTCGTAAAGAATCAAATCCGTCTTTTCGGCCTGTTAATATCTTATGAGTATACGACTGATGTCCCACATCCCAAATAATTTTATCTTTTGGCAATTGAAATGCTAAGTGAAGTGCCATCGTGAGCTCAACTACTCCCAAGTTCGACGCCAGATGACCGCCTGTTTTACTGATATGTTCTACCAGAAACTGTCTGATTTCTGCTGCTAAAACAAGCTGTTCCTCCCAATTCAATTTTTTAATATCATTTGCTTTTTGAATACGCTCCAACATCATATAGAGCACCCCTTTTATTTTTCTCTATGTATCAACGATTTTAGTAATTGTTCCAAAAATGGATTTTCATTAGGCAATCCACTAAGAAGGGACACTGCTTCCAACGAAAGTGTTTCAACCGCTTCTTTGGCCCTTTCCAATCCTACAAATGTAACATACGTCTTTTTACCATTCTTTTCATCACTTAAAATTGGTTTCCCAAGTACTTCTGCAGTACTTGTCACATCTAAAATATCATCTTGTATCTGGAAAGCAACTCCTACATTTCTTGCAATCTTTTCAACTGCTTGAATATCTTTTTCTGACGCTCCCGCAAGTATTGCTCCAATCATCATAGCACTTTCTATCAGCGCACCTGTCTTCAATTCATGGATGAATTGCACCGTCTCTAAGTTGCTTTCTGTTCCTTCCGATTCGATATCCACTACTTGTCCGCCAATCATGCCATAAACGCCTGCTTTTCCTGCAAGGATCTGCATCGCTTTTCCAATCAGGAGACTCTTTTCCGGATACATGGTAAATGCTTTTGCTGCTGTTTCAAAAGCATAATTTAAAAGTGCATCTCCTGCAAGAATTCCCATGGCTTCCCCATACACAATATGTGTTGTCTTTCTGCCACGTCGATACTCATCATTATCCATAGCTGGAAGATCATCATGTACAAGCGAATAAGTATGAATCATCTCTAATGCTGCCATAAATGGTTCCACGAGATTTCCTTCTCCGCCAAACAAACGATATGTTTCCTGCATTAACATTGGGCGAAGTCTTTTCCCGCCTGCCATCAACGCATATTCCATAGCTTCCATTATTGTCTTTTGATATCCTGCTTGTTCTGGCAAATATGATAACAAGATTTTTTCAATCTCTTGGATTTTTTTTGCACTTTCTTCTTTAAAATTCATGTTGCTCTCCATCTTCATCTAAAATCAACATTTTCTTTTCTACTTTATCAATCTTTTCATTGCATATCTTAAGCAGATCTATACCCTTATGATATAGCGCAAAGGATTCTTCCAATGAAACTTGTTCTTTTTCTAATTGTGCTGTCACGTCTTCCAACGCCTCAAATACTTCTTCCAAAGTCTTATCTTCCACTATAATCCTCCTTCACCGCACCTTCTACGGTTGCTTTAATGACACCATCTGTTACATAAATATCTAGTTTATCTGATACATTTACATCTTGAATTCTTTTTACAACGGAACCCTTCTCCGATGTCACATAGGAAAATCCCTGATTTAATTTTGAAATCGGCGACAAGCCTTTCATCTGTTCTATATAAATCGCAAATCGTTGTTTTGCTTCTTGTAATCTACGTCCCATTTCCACCCGAAGGCGATTTTCCAACTCAGCACTCCATTGCTGTTGTTCTCGCAGTTTTGCTCTCGGATGCTGCAAGTTCAAACGGAATTGCAGACGTTCTACCCTTCTGTGTTCCAACTCAATCTTCTGATACATAGCACGTTTCAACTGCATTTGCTTTTCTTCCATATAGTTTTCCAACATTTGATATTCATATACAGCAAGTTCTGCAGCAGCTGAAGGTGTCGGTGCTCGCATATCTGCTGCATAATCAGCAATCGTTGTATCTGTCTCATGTCCCACAGCCGAAATCACCGGAATCGAACAGTGAAAAATAGCTCTCGCTACTATCTCTTCGTTAAACGCCCATAAATCTTCTATGGAACCGCCGCCGCGGCCAACAATAATTATATCTACATCCGTTTCCTGAAGTTTCTCGATTCCACGCACAATGCTTTCTGCTGCACCCTCGCCTTGCACAAGTGCTGGATAAAGAAGCAGCTGTACATAAGGATTTCTCCTTGCTGAAATGTTCATGATATCACGAATAGCAGCACCTGTTGGTGCTGTTACAATTCCTATCTTCTTAGCATATTTAGGGATTGGTCGTTTATATTCCGGAGAAAACATTCCCATCTCTTCCAATTCCCTTTTCAGCGCTTCAAACTTTTCATGCAAAAGACCAGC
>CAYTRJ010000089.1:0-7448 GCA_964440185.1 uncultured Faecalimonas sp.
CCAGCTGTGAAACATGTTTGACCAAATAAAGCTGCCTGTTGGTCACCTGCTGCACCAGCGATTGGAATTGGTCCACCTAAGAATGAAGGATCCGCTTGACCATATACACAACTTGATGGTTTTGCTTCTGGAAGCATGCTCTTTGGAATATCAAGTTCTGCAAGGATTTCATCATCCCATTCTAAAGTGTTAATGTTAAATAACATTGTACGAGATGCGTTAGAGTAATCTGTTACATGAACTGCGCCTTTTGTAAGTTTCCAAATAAGCCATGTTTCAACTGTACCAAATAACAATTCGCCTCTTTCTGCTCTTTCTCTTGCGCCTTCTACATTATCAAGAATCCATTTTACTTTTGTTCCTGAAAAATATGCGTCAATTACAAGACCAGTTTTTTGTCTGAACATATCTGTTAATCCTTTTTCTTTTAAAGAATCACAATATTCAGATGTTCTTCTACATTGCCATACGATTGCATGGTATACAGGTTCTCCAGTATTCTTATCCCAAACAATTGCTGTTTCTCTTTGGTTTGTAATACCAATAGCAGCAATGTCTTCTGCAGTAGCTCCGATCTTATTCATTGCTTCTACTGCAACACCAAGTTGGCTAGCCCAAATTTCGTCCGCGTCGTGTTCTACCCAGCCTGGTTGAGGGAAATATTGAGTAAATTCTCTTTGTGCTACGCTGCACATTTCTCCCTGTTCGTTGAAAAGAATACATCTGTTACTTGTTGTACCAGCATCGAGTGCCATTACATATTTTGCCATTAGAATTCCTCCTTTACCGTTAAGCAAATTATGCCGTTTTCCTTCGTTTTCTATTATAGCATCATATATAGATTTTGTCATCATATTTTTTGTGCAAATTATCTAATATTTTCAAAAATATTGTTAATTTTTATACATTTTGCACATTAAATACTTTTATGCAACAAAAAAGAAATGGCCTATCAAAAGACCATTTCCTTCTTCATAACATTAATTATTTTCTTTACGTTTTGCTCTTTCTGCATTTACAACTACAGCTGCTCCACAGATTCCCATAACAGCAATCCAAGACATTACATTTGCATTGTCGCCTGTTTTTACAGAGCTTGAAGATTCATTTTTGTTAGTTTTGTCATTGTTTGTATTTTGATCCACTTTATTATCTACTTTGTTATCTACTTTACCTTCATCTGTTGTATTTGCTTTTTCAATTAATGTTTCGATATTTGTAATTTGTTTTTCCATTACAGTTACTTGTGCATCTGTAAGTTTTTCGCCAGCGATCAAAGCTTTCATATCATTTACAAGTTGTTGTAATTCTGCTTTGTTTGCTGTAGTTACGCTACTTGCATCAAATTGTTCTGCTTTTGTTAGAAGTTGTGACATTTGAGCAGAAGCTGCTGCTTCACCAGTATCTACTTTCAAGCATGCAGTTGTATCTAGTTTCATTAAAAGACCTTCTGTATCTCTATGTTCTCTCAATGCTGCGATTGCGCTTTCATTATCAACAGGTGCTTCATCTAACGCTTCTAATGGTGTTAGATTTTTAAAGACAGACTCAACTCCATCATATGTAAGTGTTGCGCAATATTCATTTACAGCCACATTATATGTTTTTGTATTATCATTTACATCAATCACTTGTCCATCATCTGTAACGATAGATAATACTTTGATTCCTGTTCCTGCTCTTTCAAATGTAACAGTAATTCCAGAGAATTGATCTCCAAAGTTTGTATACTCGTAAATAGTTGAATTTGATGTGTCTGATTCAAATCGAATTGTATTTTCAATTTGTTGCGCCATTTGTTGTCCTGTGATCGCATATGTTAAGATTCTGTTACCAAATGGGCTGATTGTATAAACATCTGCAATTGTGATGTCTCTTGTTTCTGCACTGTCTTCTTTTGTAAAACTTGTACGAATACCACCACTATTTGCAAACGCTGCAACTGTATTGTATTCTTTTGTGGCGTCCATCATAAGACCTGTGAGCCATTTTCCAGCTGAACTGATTACGATTCCACCATCCAATGCACCTTTTGTGATGCTTCCATCTACAGATACAAGCACTTCATACATATTATCTTTTACAGCATCCCATGCTTCTTGACTGATTGCTACGATTTCTTTATCTAGTTTTTCATTATTACCATCTTGGTAGTAAAGATCAGAATTATCTTTAGTTGAAATTCTATTATATTTTGGATTAATTACATCTACTTCTTTTGTTTCTGGATTGATTTTAATTTCTGCTGTTGCATATCCTTGTGCTTTGCAGTTTCCTTGGATATAATCAACTCCATTTTTTGCAGTACCACTTGTTGTCTTGTGAGTATGTCCACCGCAAACTAAATCTACAAGATCTGCATCAACTTGTGCTGCAATTGTATTTGGAGCACCATGTGTAAGAACGATCATAACATCTGGACTTTCTGTTTTTTCAACAGTCTCTACCAATGCATTTAAATGTTCTACATTATCATCAATATCATATGGTTCAATTTGTGAAGCTTTGATATCAGCTGTATATTCATCTGTCCATCCAACAACTGCTACTTTATAATCGCCTTTTTGAATAACTACATAATCTTTTGTGAAGTTTACTCTATCTGTTGTTCCTGCATAATATAAATTCGACATTACTACAGGAATTGAAGGATCCACTTTTCCTGTCTTTGTTGTTTCATAGCTTGGCATTGTTCCATCTGAATCAGCTGCATACTTTGTTACATCCCAGTCAAATTCATGGTTTCCAAGACCTACTGCATCATATTTCATAACGTCAAATGCTGCACGTAGATAATTACCATATGTTAAGTTTGAATGAGGTGTACTTTGATAAATGTCACCACTATCAAGAAGAATTACATTTTCTTCTCCCATATCAGCACGTGCTTGGTTTACAATATTTGCAATATAAGCAAGTCTGTATTGGAAAGTTTCTTCCTTATAAGTTGAAACATCTGTAATATAACCATGTATATCAGTTGTTTCGAACACTTTCAGTGTGTCCCATCCTGTGTAGTCCTTCGCTGAACTAGCAGCTTTTTCTGCCATAGCTGTTGTTCCTAATGAAAAGATCAACGATACACTAAGCAGATAAGCTAAAAACGTTTTTCTTAAGCATTTGCTTTTTTCAATAAACTTTTTCATGTTTATTCCTCCTATCCGAACATTATATTCAGATTATTGCACAATCGTCACCCCCCCCAACAGGACACATGTCCCTTTTTTGCATATGAATTTATTTTCCACATTTTTACTATTTTTCATTCATTTTATTGTACAAATTGCACAAAAATGTGCTGTGTTTTTTCTTCCACAGCACATTCTTTTTTTACATATTCATAAGTCGATTTACCATTTCTTCTAACGATTTCTGTCCCATGATCACCTGGTCATCATTCACTACAACCATCGGAACTCTTTCTACTTTATATTTTTGCACAATGTCCTCATACAATTTTGCATCATACATTTCCGCTGTTACCAATGGATTTGCAATTGCTATCTTTTGACAAGCCGCAACTACATGTGGACAATGGTGACAAGAAAGCGATACAAATATTTTCAAATTCATTGGCTTTTGGATTTTTTCTATATTCTTTTTCAAGCGTTTGTCTAAAGGTTGCCCTGCACCACCATAATTTCCAATTGCCGCAATAAATGAATTAATTTCTTTTCCACCAGGAACTCCATGAAATGCTGCTCCTGCATAAGTGTCTCCATAAATTCCGACAACAGGTAAATGTTGCGCATGTAACTCTATTTCCTTATCTGGACATTCTCCTTTTGCATATAATTCTAACTTTAATTTATCACTGCAGCTCGAAATCACTTTCAAAAAACTGCCCAGCTCTATTGACTTTTCTTCTGTTTCGTCCAAAATTGCTACCAATCGAACTTCCTTATCCAATTTAAAAAAAATAGATGTAATCTGTTTTTGAAGTTCTTCCGTGATCAACGCGCTTTCTGACGGTATCTTTTCTAACAAACTCATATTTTCTCCCCTATAACATTCCAACTAAGTCTAAACTTGGCATCAATGTTTCTTCTCCTGGTTTCCATTTGGCAGGACATACTTGATCTCCATGTTCTTCTACAAACTGTGCCGCTTGTACTTTGCGAAGCAATTCTTCTGCATTCCTGCCGATTCCCATATCATGAATTTCATATGCTTTGATTTTTCCTTCTGGATTTAAAATAAATGTCCCACGAAGCGCTTGCCCCAACTCCTTCACGTGAACTCCAAAGAACTCTGAAAGTTTTCCTGTAGGATCTGCTAGCATCGTATACTCGATCTGTGAAATCGTTTCTGACGCATCAGCCCAGGCTTTATGAACAAAATGTGAGTCCATAGATATCGAATAAATTTCACACCCTATTTTCTGAAATTCTTCATAAGAATCTTGTAAGTCTCCTAATTCAGTTGGACATACAAATGTAAAGTCCGCTGGATAAAAGAAAAATACTGACCAATGCCCTAGTACATCTTCTTTACTTATTTCCAAAAATTCCTTTTGTCTATACGCTTGTACCTTAAATTCTGTTATCTCTTGATTGATTAAACTTTCCATTTGGATACCTCCTATTATTTTCTGATTTTATTATAATCTCCTCTTTATTTTACGGCAACTAATTCTTTTACTTTTTTCTTTCAGATACTTGTTATTTTGTTCAAATATGAGATATAATATAAGAAAATGTGCGAACTCATGAAGGAGGTTTTTTATGGACAAGAATTTAGGTATTACTAACATGAACGGAGTAACTGATGATGATGAAGTTACATGTGGGCTCAACGATATGAATTGTATCGCTGATGACGATGATATCACATGCAGCCTCAATGATATGAATTGCCTCTCTGAAGATGACGAATCTACTTGCAGTTTGAACGACATGAACTGCTTAGGAGAATAGCAGAGCGATAACGTTGAACAACTCAAACAAAACATAAATAGGTTGGGATTTTATCAAAAATCCCAACCTATTTATAATTTCTAAAAGATATTTTTATTCTTCTACAGGAACTACAATTAAATCTTTTGTATAGTTATTTAAAGTTTCACATCCATCTTCTGTAATAAGAACGATATCTTCAATACGAACACCAATACCTTCATCCATTAAGTAAATACCTGGTTCAATCGAGAAACATTGACCTGGTTTGATGATTGCTGTATTTGCTGAAGATACATCACCATATTCATGGTCTTCCATACCGATAGAATGTCCTGTTCTATGTGTAAAGTATTCTCCAAATCCTTTTTCTGTAATATAATCTCTACAAGCTTTATCTACATCACACATTCTGTTTCCAGGTTTTGCAGCAGCAATACCACGTAATTGAGCTTCTTTTACTACTTCATACACTTCACGTGCTCTATCTGATACTTCTCCGATAAATACTGTTCTAGTTAAATCTGAACAATAATCATTTAAGATACCGCCGATATCAATGATAACGCTGTCTCCCACTTTTCCTTTGATATTTGCATTTGCATGATGTGGGTCTGCACCAGATTTTCCATATCCAATAATTGGAGTAAAAGATACATCTGAGTGACCTGATTCAGCATACATATCACGACAAATCTTTTCCATTTCTAATTCTGTGTAGCCTTTTACTACATATGGGATTAATTTTTCTACAACTTTATCATTTGCAGCGCCAGCTTCTCTCATTAATTGTTGTTCTTTTTCATCTTTGATTTGTCTAACACCGTCAACGATCAAAGAACCATTCACAAATTTGCTTCCTGCACCAAGTTCTTGAAGTCTTAATAAGAAACGCGCTGGCCATACTTTATCAATTCCGATAGGTTTATCTTTTTCTACATATCTGCTTAAGATTTCTACCGCATCTTCCACATCATCATACCAAACAATTTCTACACCAAGATCTTTTTCTTGTGGGAAAAGTTTGTTGATGATAATTTTATGGTCTCCATTCACGTTTAAGTATAATGCAAGCATTCTTTCGCCTGGATGAATCCATTTGCCTGTTAAATAATAGATTGATGGAGGATCAGTAATGATCATTTGTGGCATTCCTTGCGCTTCCATCTCTTTTAAAATACGACCCAATTTATTTGTATCCATTGTAGTCTCCTCCTGTTTTGCTACTTACTATTTTTATACTGGATAGCTTCCATTTTCTGTATCTGCTACTGTTTGATCTACTTTTGTTTCTTGAGCTTCTCTATACTTAAAGAATTCAGTAGCTACTTGTGGGAATAATGCATACGATAATACATCTTCGTCTTGTTTAGACCATTGTGCCATTTCTCCTCTTAATGTATCTAATTCGTCTGGAATCAAATCTGCTGGACGGCAAGTGATTACTTCTGCATCACCGATACATTTCTTTTGCACTTCTTTATCAAATGGTTTTACAGTTGCACCGTATTTTCCACTTAATACATCTTTCGTTTCTTTTGTAGCCATCTTATAACGTTCTCCCATCAACACGTTAAATACAGCTTGTGTACCAACGATTTGTGAAGAAGGTGTTACTAGAGGTGGTTCCCCAAGGTCTTTACGAACTTTTGGAATTTCAGCTAATACGTCATAGAATTTATCTTCTGCACCTTGTTCTTTTAACTGAGATGTTAAGTTTGATAACATACCACCTGGCACTTGATATAATAATGTTTTAATATCTACACCCATATTCTTTGGATTTAATAAACCTGATGCCAACGCTTCATCTCGAATTGGTCTGAAATAATCTGCGATTTCAGCAAGTAGATTTTGATCAAATCCTGTATCATATGGAGTTCCTTTGAATGTTTCAACCATAACTTCTGTTGCTGGTTGAGATGTTCCCATAGCAAATGGAGAAATCGCTGTATCAATCACATCAACACCTGCTTCTACTGCTTTTAAGTATGTCATAGAAGCAACACCTGATGTATAGTGTGTATGAAGTTGGATTGGAAGATTTGTAGCATCTTTCATCGCTTCAATTAATTCAGTTGCTTTGTAAGGAACTAATAATCCAGCCATATCTTTGATACAGATAGATGTAGCCCCCATATCTTCGATCTGTTTTGCGATATTCATCCAGTAATCTAATGTATATGCATCACCTAATGTATAAGAAAGTGCTACTTGAGCATCTGCCTTTTCCGCAACAGCAGCTTTTACAGCTGTTTGAAGGTTACGCATATCATTTAAACAGTCAAAGATTCGAATGATGTCAATTCCGTTTGCTACTGATTTTTTTACGAAGTATTCTACTACATCATCTGCATATGGACGGTATCCTAAGATATTTTGTCCGCGGAATAACATTTGTAATTTTGTATTTTTAAATCCATCGCGGAATTTACGAAGTCTTTCCCATGGATCTTCTTTTAAGAAACGAAGAGATGCATCAAAAGTCGCACCGCCCCAGCATTCTACTGAGTGATAACCAACTTTATCCATTTTTTCAATGATTGGAACCAT
>CAYTRJ010000090.1:0-7399 GCA_964440185.1 uncultured Faecalimonas sp.
ATTATGGCGGAGCAAATGTTGCAAAACCACTTCATGTAGGTCATTTACGTTCTGCAGTAATTGGTGAAAGTATTAAACGTATTGGAAAGTTTATGGGACATCATGTGATTGGAGATGTACATCTTGGTGACTGGGGATACCAAATGGGACTTGTAATCACAGAATTGAAGAAAAGAAAACCAGAACTTCCATACTTTGATGAAAACTTTGAAGGAGAATATCCAGAAGAATCACCATTTACAATTAGTGAATTGGAAGAAATTTATCCAACAGCAAGTGCTTATGCGAAGGAACATGAAGACTACAAAGAAGAAGCACTTCAAGCAACGTATTTATTACAAAATGGACATAGAGGATATACAGCGATCTGGAACCATATTATGAATGTTTCTGTGACAGACTTAAAGAAAAATTACGGAAACTTAAATGTAGAGTTTGACTTATGGAAAGGGGAGGCAGATGCACAGCCTTACATTCCAGAAATGGTAGAATATCTTAAAAAGGAAGGATATGCACGTTTTGACCAAGGCGCTCTTGTTGTTGATGTAAAAGAAGAAACAGATACAAAGGAAATTCCTCCATGTATTATTTTGAAATCAGATGGAGCATCTCTTTATGGAACAACAGACCTTGCAACATTAGTAGAACGTGAAAAATTATATTCACCAGATGCTGTGATCTACATTACAGACAAGCGTCAGGAATTACACTTTATGCAAGTATTCCGTTGTGCGAAAAAAGCGAAGATCGTGAGTGAAGAAACACAACTTGCTCATATTGGCTTTGGTACAATGAATGGAAAAGATGGAAAGCCATTTAAGACAAGAGATGGCGGAGTGATGCGTCTTGAAACACTTATCAGCGATATCAACGAAAAAATGTATGACAAGATTGCTGAAAACAGAGTGGTAGATGAAGCAGAAGCAAGAGAAACTGCTGAAAAAGTAGGACTTGCAGCATTGAAATATGGTGATTTGTCGAATCAGGCAGCAAAAGATTATGTGTTTGATTTGGATCGTTTCATTTCATTTGAAGGAAATACAGGACCATATATTTTATATACGATCGTTCGTATCAAATCAATCTTAAACCGTTATGCAGAAAGTGGAAAAGCAGTTTCTGATTGCGTGATCCGTTCAGCAGAATCAGCAAGTGAAAAAGCATTAATGCTTGAAGCTGCGAAGTTCAATCAAGTAATGGAAAATGCATATGAAGAACTTGCACCACATAAGATTTGTGCGTATATTTATGATTTGTCGAATGCATTTAACCGTTTCTATCATGAAACAAAGATTTTAGCAGAAGAAAATGAAGAAAAACAAGCAGGATACATTGCGCTGCTTTCGTTGACAAAACGTGTGTTAGAAGCCTGTATCGATGTACTTGGATTTGAAGCTCCAGAAAGGATGTAAGCAAATGACAGAAAAGTTATTTTATGAAGACAGCCATATGATGACCTTTTCTGCAATTGTAACAGCTTGTGAAAAAGTGGGAGATTATTATGAGGCAGTTCTTAACAGAACTGCCTTTTTTCCAGAGGGCGGTGGACAATATGCAGATACAGGGATGCTAGGAGAGGCTGTTGTATCAGATGTACAAGAAAAAAAAGATATTATTTATCATAAAATAGATCGCCCCCTTTCTATCGGACAAGAAGTGATTGGGAAAATTGATTGGAAAGAACGTTTTTCGAAAATGCAGCAACATTCCGGAGAACATATTGTATCTGGTCTGATACATGCGGCATATGGATATGATAATGTTGGATTCCATATGGGAACTGATGCGATTACTATGGACTTCAATGGAATGCTTACGAAAGAACAGTTGAAAGAGATTGAATATAAAGCAAATGAAGCGGTTACGCGTAATTTGGAAATTCAGGTAACATATCCGTCAAAAGAAGCATTGCAGCAGATGGAATATCGCAGCAAGATTGAAATTGAAGGGCAAGTAAGAATTGTCACGATTCCAGGATATGATGTGTGTGCATGTTGTGCGCCTCATGTGAAAAAAACAGGCGAAATCGGAATGATCAAGCTAGTTGGATCACAAAATTATAAGGGCGGCGTAAGAGTATCCATGCTTTGCGGATTTCGAGCACTTTCAGATTACAATGAAAAAGCAGAGCAAGTAAAGAAAATTTCTGTGTTACTATCTGCAAAAGAAAATGAAATCTTCGAGGAAGTGGATAAACTAAAGTCAGAAATTGCAGCACAAAAGAACAAGGTATTTGAACTGGAACGAAAACTACTTCAATATAAAGTGCAAGAACTTCCAAGCGAAGAATTAGTGATTGCCTTTGAAAAAGAATTGAGTGGTAACGGACCACGTGAAATGATGAATTTGATCTTGCAAAAGGATGAAGTGAAGGTAGCAGCAATATTTACGGGAAGTGACGAAACAGGATACCGCTATGTAATTGGCAGCCGTGTGAAAGATACCAGAGAGATTGTAAAACATCTAAATCAAGCTTTCCAAGGAAGAGGAGGCGGGAAACCGGAAATGGTACAAGGGCAATTGTACGGGACACAGATGTCGATTCAGGAGGTGCTGCGAGGATGCGATATATTGGAAGATTGATCAGCCCTTTTGTGGTTCGAGTGGGGATTGCAATATTTGTAGAAGCAGTGTCGATCATAATGCTTCGTTTAGTGCAAGTGACGGATGTTACATTATATACTACACAGATTGGCGTACTTGGAGCAGCTGTTACGATTCCAGTTTTGTATAGGATGTTTGATGAGGAACAGAGAAAAGCCATATGGAAGCATCAAGGAAACAGGTGGAAATATTTAGGTATATTGGTAATGTCATCTGCAGCAACAGTAGCAGTAAACACTCTTTTGCTGTTGAGTCCTGTCGCTGAATATAGTGAAAGCTATCAGGAAACAGCAGCTATTTTATATAGCCCGTCTTTGATCATGCAGATTATCTCAGTTGGAATTGTTTATCCCATTTTAGAAGAATGCTTGTTTCGAGGATTGTTGTATCAACGGTTACAGGAAAAGATGACAAAGAAAATAGCTTGGATAGCGTCTGCGGTATTGTTTGGGCTATATCATGGAAATTTAGTACAATTTATTTATGCAACGATCATGGGATGCGTGCTTGTGTATTTTTACGAAGTATGTGGAAATTTGAAGGCACCAATTGCTGCACATATATGTATGAACCTAACATCGGTACTATGTACGCAGTATAATCTGTTTGGATGGGTTTACGAAAGTGTAGCAAGAACAGCTGCTGTTACAATAATGTCAATGGCTTTGGCGTGCTTGATTGGCGTGTGGATGCAAAAAAATCGTAAGAAATCATAGCACTAAATATTACAAAAATGTTAAAACTATGTTGCAAATAAATAGGTGTTGTTATATAATTTTAACGGATAGAATCTTTTAGAAAAAGGATAGGTGGATTATGAAAAAATTCTTACGAGGACTTATCGTAACAGCGCTGGTAAGTGCGACAGTTGCAACATCAGTATTTGCGGCACCAAGCGTAAATCAATTAAAAGAAAAAAAACAAGAAGCGAAGAATGAATTAACTTCTTTGGAAAATAAAATGACAAGCATTATGACAAAGATCAATAATGCGGAAGAAGAATTGGTTTCAATCGGAGCAAAGATTGAACAAGCTGAAAATGATCTGACAGAAGCAGAAGAATTAGAAAAAGAACAATACGAAGCAATGAAGCATCGTATTGTTGCAATGTATGAAAATGGAAATACATCTATGATTGCACTTGTGTTAGAATCGGGAAGTATTGCAGAGATGCTAAAACAAGCAGAAAATGTACAATCTGTACATGAGTATGACAGAAAACAATTGCAAGAATATGTTGAGACAAAAGAAAAGATTGAAAATTTAAAAACTTCTTTAGAAGAAGATATGAAATCTTTGGAAGCAAAACAAGAATCATATGAACAAGAAAAGCAAGAACTAAATGATATGATTGCGGAAGTGAAAGATGAAATATCGGATTTTGATACAAAGATCCAAGAAGCGGCAGCAGCAGCGGCGGCAGCTGCAGCACAACAACAACAGCAACAAAGTCAAAACAGTAATAGTTCAAGTGGTTCCAACAGTACAAACAGTTCAAGTAGCTCGAATAGCTCAAGCAGCTCAAGTAGTTCAAGTGGTAATAGTTATGCAGGAAGCGGAGATGCAAGTGTTGGACAAGCAATTGTAAATGCTGCATATGCTTATTTGGGTGTTCCATATAAATGGGGTGGAACAAGCATGAGTGGTATAGATTGCTCAGGACTTACTCAAGCGGCACATCGCGCTGCGGGAATTTCGATTCCTCGTACATCAGGACCACAGGGTTCAGGAGGAAAATCGGTTTCTCGTTCAGAAGCACTTCCTGGTGACATTGTATGTTATTCAGGACATGTAGGAATCTACATAGGTGGCGGAAAAATGATTCATGCACCACACACAGGAGATGTTGTAAAAGTGTCAAGCGTATACGGTTCTCCATGGTTTAGAAGATATTGGTAAGATATTAAGAAGGATCAAGGATTCAGAAGAATCCAAGATCCTTTTTTTTGATCTAAAAGGAAAAGACTTGTACCAAGATGAAAAAATGGCTATAATTTATGTTAGAAATTGTTGTGTTACACGTTACAATAATTGGATTAGATTTCTTGCACCATACACGATGATAAATTATAATAATTAATAATTGTAAATGTTAGGAGAGAACTAATGAAGTATGTAACATCTCGTAATAAAGCCAGAAATGTTATTTCAACTAAAAAAAGTGATTACCCAGTTTTATTGAATACTATATTAAAACATACAGATATAGTATGCTTTACTGTTTTTCCGTACTTAGATGATATAGAGGAAGTGAGAAAGGATATTAGATATCAGAAAATAATAGATTCATATATCGATTCCGAATTTGTAAAGTCTATACACACAGAAAAATGTAAAGATAGTTTGGTTTATTTCAAAGTGGATTATTATGTTAGAGAATTTCTGAAAGAGAAAGAAGATTTATTTGATTTTTTTGATGAGGAAGCATCTATTAATTTGGAAGATGTGGTGTTTATAGGTGGAAATCGTATAGTTTGTGACACTATAACGCATGAACGATATTGTGCGATTACTGATGATTTGTTATTTGAATTAGAGAAAAAATTAAATATAAGTTGAGCGTTTTTTGACTCTAGGATAATTCAGAATATCCATATCCCAAAATAATCAGTAAGTCAAAACAATTTATACAAAATATGTGAAAATAGCCTACAAATAAGAAGGATCAAGGATTCAGAAGAATCCAAGATCCTTTTTTGATCTAAAAGGAAAAGACTTGTACCAAGATGAAAAAATGGCTATAATTTATGTTAGAAATATAGGAAAAACTGCTTTGGAATGAGCAGGGAAGGAAGGGTTTTATGAGACAAGTAAAAGCAACAGAAATCAGTGCGGCGAATTTTGCACCATATGGTACATTTTGTAAAATAACAGAACCAGAAGGCCATGCATTACAAGGTGAAATTCATCGTTTTTATCCGGATCGCATTTCGGGAACTTGTATGGGAAGTTTAGGATTCTCTCCGATTACAGTGAAAAAAGATGATCGTGTAGTTAAGATGGCAGAATATCATACAACAACATGGGAAGGAATCGTTGCGTTAGATGATGATATGATCATTCATGTAGCACCAGCTTCTGGAGGAACACCAGTACCTGAGTTGGCAGAGGCGTTTATTGTACCAAAAGGAAGTATGGTCAAATTGAATACAGCTATTTGGCATTTATGCCCACTCCCTGTGAACCAAGAAGTATTACATGCAATGATTATTTTGCCAGAGTGTACTTATGCAAATGATTGTACTGTGGTCGAATTTGAAGAAAAAGATTGGTTCCAAATCGTACTTTAATAATATTTTCTTAAGATGTATAGAAAGATTGAAAACGGAAGAGATATCATGTATATTGATTTTGAAACCAAGGGGGAGATATTAATAAGGAGGTACTATGAGAAAATTAAAAAGTAGAATCTTGGTGTTCTTACTTGCGGTAAGTACATTTGCCATTTCTGTTTCAGCAGAACCGAGTGTTGGGCAGTTGGAAAACAAAAAAGAACAGGCGGAAGCAGAAGTGAGTTCGTTACAGAAAGAACTGAAAGATATTTTGGTCTCGCTTGATGAAGCAGAGCGAGAAATAGTTACAACTGGGGAAGAGATCATTTCAGCTACAGAAAAATTAGAAGAAGCAGAAGCAAAGGAAAAACAGCAAGAGATTCAAATGAAAAAAAGAATCGTTGCAATGTATGAGAATGGAAATACGAGTTTGCTCCATATTCTTTTAGAGTCTGGAAGTATTGCAGAGATGCTAAAAAGTGCAGAAAATGTGCAAGCGGTACATGAATATGATCGCAAAGCGTTACAAGAATTTGTAAAGACGAAGGAAGAAGTAAAAACGCTGAAAGAATCTTTAGAAAAAGAGATGGCGAATTTAGAAAGTCTTCAAGAAAGTTATGAAGCAAAGGAAAAAGCACTCAATGCAAAGATTGAAGAGAAGAAGCTGGAAGTGGCAGATTTTGAAGAACAACTTCAAGAAGCGGCTAGAAAAGCAGCAGAGGAAGCTCGTCGTCAAGAAGAAGAAAGACAGAATGCATCTGCAAACCAAGTGATCCAGACAAAACCTAATAACAATAATAATAATTCCAATAATACAAGCAACAATACGAACAATAGTACAAATAATAATACAAGCAGTGGTGGTTATACAGGCAGTGGAGATGCAAGTGTTGGTCAAGCAATCGTTGCAGCTGCAAGAACATATTTGGGAGTACCATATGTATGGGGTGGAAATGGATATGATGGAATTGACTGCTCAGGATTAACACGAGCAGCTCATTTGGCAGTTGGTATTTCAATTGAACGTCATTCTTCTTCACAAAGAGCAGGGGGAAAAGATGTGGGAGGAATTGAAAATGCACTTCCAGGAGATATCGTTTGCTACCAAGGCCATGTAGGCATTTATATTGGTGGTGGTCAAATGATTCACGCGCCTCAAACAGGAGATGTTGTGAGAATTGCGAGTGTGTATCGCTCAAAACCAATTTTATCTGTTCGAAGATATTGGTAGTGATACAAAAAAATACTTGCCAAGAACATAGTGTATATGATATACTACTAGCGTTGCAAAAAAACACATATATGGTTATCCTTGCAGGTGCCTAATTCTTATTTTTATAAGAACGGTTGCAAGGCGAGAAGTATATGGATGAAAAAAACCAATTTTATGGAGGAAAGAACATGAACGTTATTTCAATGAAACAATTATTAGAAGCTGGTGTTCACTTTGGACATCAAACAAGAAGATGGAACCCAAAAATGTCTGAGTACATTTACACAGAAAGAAATGGTATCCACATCAT
>CAYTRJ010000091.1:0-7207 GCA_964440185.1 uncultured Faecalimonas sp.
ATCCTTTAGGAATGATGTTTCAGATGATGCGTGGTGGTGGAAATCCACAGCAGATAATCGGGCAAATGATGAATAATAGTCAAGTTATGCAAAATCCTATGTTAAGGAACGCAATGGAGATGGCAAGTAAGGGAGATTCAGAAGGTGTAGAAAAACTGGCAAGAAACCTTTGTGCAGAAAAAGGAATAAATCCTGATGAAGCAGTAGCAAAGATTAAAAGCCAGTTCGGAATAAATTAGCATATTTATTTTTTAATTCGTTTCCAAATAAAACCTTTATATGGTTTTTCGGATATTGAATGAGTTCTAATGGATTCTCTGTTTGCAAATGGATTGTCAATAGATGCTTCTATGATTGAACCGTATTCACGCAAAAGATTTCCTTGCAAATCATATTTTTGTAGTGGAATGATAACTTGTTTATTTGCACGCTCGCAAGGTTCGTTCAAATATCTCCAAAAGAATCCTTTGTATGAGTATACAATGCCTTTACAACATTGCTGTATTTTAGGATGCGAAAAATTATTTTTTCTAGCTGCTTCGGCGGCACTTCCGTATTCGGCAATAATTTTTCCAGTATTGATATCGAGTTGTATTACGGTTTTAGAATTTTTACAGTCGTATCCTCTTTTTCCCAATGTTGAATAAGAGGGGTGTTGATATCCAAATTTCCAAGCGTGCTGTTGATTTTCTTTGGGCGTACACCATTCAAGATTGGAAATTAAGTTGTTTGAACGATTGCTGTCAATATGGTTTATATGTGGCTTGTTTTGTGGATTAGGAATGAAAGCCATTGCAACCAATCTATGAACAGGATATATTTTGTATTTTTTGTCTTTGTATAACCCTACATGGCAATATCCTTTTCGCATTGTTGGTTTTAATAATTGGTCTTTCCGCTTTCCGTTAATTGAACGAACATTCCCTAGATTGCTAACTTGATACCTGTTTTCGTAACCAGAAATATCTTTCCAAATTTCTTGCATAAAAATAACACCTGTCCTTTCAGTGTGAAATGTCCTATATCAGTTAATGTACGGAAACTGTTAGGACAAACAGCTTTCGGGAGCTACCCTATCCGTACATATGAATTATAACATAAAAATATTAAAAATGATAGTAATTCTTGCAAGATTATCTATAAAAAATTAAAACGGAGGTAAAAAATATGTTTACACAAAATGCAAATGTACCATCATTGTCTGATATTGCAGCAGTAACAGGAAATAACAGAAATAACGATGGTTGGGGTGGAGATGGAGCATGGCTAATCTGGATTGTTTTAATATTCGCTCTGTTTGGCTTTGGCGGTTTTGGAAACGGTTGGGGTGGAAACGGAATGAATGGCGGTGTTGGTTCAGAAGTTCAGCGTGGATTCGATACCCAGTCTATTGTATCTAAATTAGACGGTATTACAAACGGTCTTTGCGATGGATTTTACAGTCAGAACACAACCATGTTGCAGGGGTTTAATGGATTACAGAACACTATTTCCAACGGTTTCCATGGTGTAGATAATGCTATCTGCAATCTTGGCTACAACGTTCAGCAGGGATTTAACACAACAAACATTGCACTCATGCAGGGACAGAACGCATTGCAGACACAGCTGGCTCAGTGTTGCTGTGAAAATCGTGAGGGACAGGCTCAGATTCGCTATGATATGGCAACGCAAGCTTGCGATACACGTCAGACGGTTCAGAATGCGGCTAGGGATATTATTGATAACTCTAATGCCAACAGCAGAGCTATCCTTGATTTCCTCACGCAGGATAAGATTGCCACACTTACAGCAGAGAATCAGAGTCTTAAATTCGCAGCTTCACAGACCGCACAGAACCAGTTCATTACACAGGTTGGCTCTGACATTGTGAACAGATTACAGCCTGTTCCGGTTCCGGCATTCCCAGCAAGTAACTTGTACGCTTATGCAGGTAACGCTTGTGGTTGCAACAGTTGTGGGTGCTAAAACTGAATAACACTTCGCCGATAGGCTGATATTTCTATGGGGTAGGTCTACAGACTTATCCCATATTGACTTTAGAAAGAGAGGTAAAATAATATGGCTTGTAGAACCAGTTGTAAATTGTGTCGGAGATTGATTATCTCGACAGATGTAACCTTTACCGCAGGAACAGGACTTGTTATCACTATTCCAAGCGGATCATACAATGACAGAGAAAAATATTGCATCATGGTAGCGCAGAGCATACCAGAAGATACCGCTATAAACGCATTAGTTTATATTCAAGTAGGAGATGGTCCGGTGCTTTATCCGCTGAACAAGTGCGATTGTACACAGGCTGTTGCTTGCAATTTGAGAAGCCGTACACGTTACAGTACAGTGGTTGAAACAACATCTGACAGTGGTATTTTCAAACTGTTGGGAAAAGTGGCTTGTTCACCTGATAACAGATTAAATGCTATCAACGGCGACGGAACGAGAGCGTAGAAAGTGAGGTAAGAGTATGCATATTGAGAGATTACATAAAATGATGGAATGCTTGACGGAAAAGGCACTTGCCGAACTGGAAAGCGGTGTAGAGCATATTGATACTTGCGAATTCGGTGCGGTTACTGATATACTCAAAGACCTTGCAGAAGCCGAATATTACGCTAAAATCTCTGTGGCAATGGATGAAGCAGACACAGAAGAAATCATGGATATGTTCGACAGGTACGGTGATGATAGGCGGTACTATGACCATTACAGGTATAAAAATGGGCGTTTTGCACCTAAAGGACGCGGCACAAGGAGAGGGTACGAGGAATATCCGTATTACCATATGATGCCGAGCGAATATGATCCTGAGCATTGGCGTGACCTTGACAGAAGTTCAGGACGGCTCTATTATCCAGAATCGACAGAAAAATCTGAAAGCCGATATGATAAGGCAAAAAGGATGTATACCGAGACAAAAGAAATGCATAAAGCGAATACGGCAGAGGATAAGCAGGCTAAATTGAAAAGCCTTGAATCGTACACGAAAGAACTTGCAGAAGATATAACAGAGCTTATTGCGGATATGTCGGCAGAAGAAAAAAATATGCTTCGAACAAAAGTTCAGACATTGGCACAGCGTATTCAGTAGATAAGCAAACTGTTTTGGTTTTATTAGCTTATTTGTTAGTTTATTTACTTAGAGGGTAGGAGACTGCCCTCTCTTTTAGTAAGGTGGTGCATATGATATTCAGAATCAGAAATAATCTCTGGAACGTTGTTTTCGTAAAACCCATGAGCAAAGAACTGATAGCATCAAATGGAAATAGAGTTTTAGGAGTATGTGACAATAACATAAAAACCATATTTATTGTGAATAATCAGACTGATAGTAAGACAGAACATATCATTTGCCATGAGATAACGCACGCTATGTGCTTTGAACAAGGTATAGAAATTCCATATGAACTGGAAGAACGTCTGTGCAATTTTATGGCTGATTATGGCAGGGAAATCATAAGTATTCTTGACGATGTACTTAGTATTGTATTGAGAAATGTCGCATAAATATGATATAATCAAAACAGAGGTGATATATAACATGTATAACATGGTACACACATCGTTTGATGTTATGAAAGAATTTCTGATAACAGGTGCGGAATTTGATGGAAAGTATCAGATACCGATTATCCCGGCTTGTCAGTTTGATTATATGCCAGAAGATAGTATTGATTTTGAGGAAAGTTTCAGCCGAAAGATAAAGAACCATAGAAAACTGAACGTGTCGTTCTACGTAGATGATGCCAAATTCAGTCGGCTATGGAATAACCCCGATAAATACTTAGGGCATCTGAGCTGTTTCCATAGCGTAACCATGCCAGATTTCAGCATATCGACAGGTGAACTAGGTATGCCGTTTGCGTTGAATATTTATAACAAATACAGAAATCATGCTTTGGCTTGGTATCTGCATATGAACAATATTAAGGTTGTACCATCAGTGAGCATCGCTGACAAAGATAGCTATGACTGGTGCTTTGATGGGTTGCCAAAGCATAGCATTTTATCTGTTTGCACAAATGGCAGAGTACGATCAAAAGCGGCACGTCTGGAATTTTGCGAGGGATTTAAGGAAATGTGCAACAGGTTAGAGCCTACAAAGGTTATTATCGTTGGCAGGATACCTGATGAACTGAACACAGATGTGCAAATCGTGAATTTCAAGACACGCAACCAGAAGATAAACGAGCAGATGAAAGCGAGGTAGGACATGGGAACAAGTACAAGCCGTTATGTCAGGAAAAAGAAGACCACGAAAGAACAGAAAGAACGCAATAAAAAAGCCATGGAAAAGCTGGAAAACCTTATGAAGTTTGACAGGGTAAATAAATTAAAATAACCGTGTAGTAATTTTGCACTACACGGATTTTAACGCACTAGATTTATTTGTTCATATTTACTTTTTCCCAAAAAAAAGATTTCGGTACTTTTTTGGATTGTAGAAAAAATATGTGTAAATTTTAGAGAATTGTAACATTTGTAAAGAGATTGTAACAGACAAGATGCTTTTCCGGTGTCGCTGGGTGCCTGCCATCTGGGTATAGTAGCCCCTTGGAAAATTTTACAAAATGGCGGACTTTTTGATGTGATCCGGAACTGTTTGCAACGTGTCAAAATAATCGCAGTTGTGCCGTCAGAAATTGACAGGCTACAACCGTAAAGCATACCGCCACAAGTCGCAGAAATACCCTCACAAAGCCACACAAGAACGCAAGGCAAGGAACCCACGCAAAAGGGTATAAAATGCCTGTATAGTCAAAATATACGCTTTCGTTATGCGGTTGTCAAGGTACATTTAATAAAGCTATATTGTTATCATATAGCCGTTGCGGTGTTATATGGTTACGCTTGACACTTTCGGCGGTCTGACCGTGTGTAATCTGTTTTTATATGGAGATGCACAAGCTCCAAATGATGGCACAATTATTAAGGCGTTGCCATTCTCGAGCCTTACGCCTGTACTACTTCCAGACGTTAAAAGATTAGATATTTTTATACAGTCTCTTTTCCTTTTCTGTTTACGCTGTTATTTTCCGCTCACGTCTTCGGGGCTTTCGCCTGTAATCCTGTTTTGTCTGGTGGCTTGTCTCTCTGGTGTGGCGTGCTATTCCACTTTTTGAGGGTACACAAATAGTATAATATAACCCCTGTGAGGGCGTGCCAGTAGCCCACATAATTATATTACAAAAAGCAAGTTCGGGATTTGAATCCGTTCACACCGTCTGACTTGCTGTTTTAGTTGTAGTAAATATTGAACGCTTCAGTTCTTTCAGTCTGTCGCATTGCAAGAACTCTTTCAAATGCTCTTTTGACAACTGGCAAGACGTTAGCACCTGCTTTAATTGTTTTAGCAAGTACAACCATTTCATCCGCTGTCTTGTCGTAAATGTGGCTTATTACGTTGTTGAATTCCTCTTCTGTGATGTTTAATTCTTGTAAATCCTGTTTGTATGTTCTCATCTTTCTACCTCCCGAATTTATAATTTTCTGCCGTCTGCCTTTAAGCGACTTCGGACGCTCAGCCTTGCGACTGGTGGCATTACAGAAAGCCCCGAAGGGCTTAAAGCATTAAAAGTAAGATTTTTCGTAGCATACATTTTTCAAATATTCAATTTTTTGTTCTAAATCTCCATCAAGATTCATCGCATAAAGCATTATGTTTGTTGGAACTTTATCAAGTAAAATTCCATATTGTCTTTCTTTTGGGATAGAGTTTAACCAGTTTTTCCAGTTCTCATAGTTTGCATTTGCACAATGTTCTATTTTTAAAAGTGCATCGCCCGGAACATATGTTGACGGGTTTACATACCATGTGATTTTTCCACATTCTGCAATATGTCCGATAATCTTATAATCTCCATCTTCTTCTACAGCCTTATTACATATTGTTGTACCGTTTCCTAAATTTGCCATAAATAACTCAAATTTTTTCATTGTCTTTCTCATCCTTTCTTATTTTCGGCTTTATGCAAAAGCGATATTTTCAACGATTTCTAACGCTCTTAATTTGTTCGCATCGGATACCGTCAAAAGGTTTTTGATATCTGTTTTTCTGTAACAACATTTTCTACCGTTCTCGTCTGTGAAGTTCTCAACGATTACAAACGGATCATATTTACCAGAACAATATTCTTTTGTTTCTGCATATGTTCGAACGTGTAACCAGTGTTTAGGAAATCCTATTTTCATTTGTTCTTTTCCCGCTTCACATTCTGAAATTTCAACGGTGATTTTTTCACCCTTGCTATTTCTTTCTTCAAATTCGTACATCTTTCTAATTTCTGAACCTGTTGTGATTTCTTTGTAATTTCTCATGCTTTAATCTCCTTTATAAACAATGTTTTGTTTGTTTGAATCAACTGTATAGTTGTATTATAAACAATTATTTTTTTGTTGTCAACAACTTTTTAGTTGATTTCTTTCTTTTTTTGTTTTATACTTAGAAAAAATAGAAACGAGGTTATAAATATATGTTTGCTAAATTACTAAGAATAAAACTAGTTGAAAATGATTTGACTGCTAAAGAGCTAGCCGCCAAAATCGGAACTAGTCAACAAAATCTTTCCGCAAAAATGAAGCGTGATAACTTCTCAGAAAAAGAGATGCTACAAATTGCTGACGCTCTCAATATGCAGTTAATTCTTGAAATGAAATAACTTTCTTTTTGATTGGTGGCGGTTCTTGCTTGCTGGCTGACCGCCTTTTTGTTTGCTTTGTTTATGTCATTATAATATCACTTTTAAAAGAAATAGTCAAGCGTTTTTATTACTTTTTTAAGAAATATTTTTTGTTGACTTTTTGCAAGTATTCTATATAATAGAAGTAAAGGAGGTTTAATAAAATGCTGAAATATAAAATAAATATAGCCGATGCTTTAGAGCGTGCCAATTTCAACACTTATAAAGCGAAAACAAGCGGTATTTTAAGCCAAGACACATTGAAAAAGCTAAAGAATGAAGATACAAAAGTATCACTTGAAGCATTAAATAGGCTTTGCATCATACTGGATATGGATATAAAAGATATTATCAAGTATGAAGAAAGTGAAGAAGAAAAGAAAAAATATTCTTTTTGATTTATCAAATATCACTTGCAAAAGTAATAAAAGTGTGATATTATAATAATGTCAAGAGGAGATGAAAGGAGGTACAAAAGATAATGCCAGAAATCAGCAGATTTTACGGAATAGTTATCAAGATGTTTT
>CAYTRJ010000092.1:0-7106 GCA_964440185.1 uncultured Faecalimonas sp.
GCTTTATTTGTTTGTGAACCCGTGATGGCACAGGTTATGAATAGCTTTTTTCCCATTGTATTACCTCTAAAATATCCTTCTATTTTTCTGATTACGACAGCTCATCGTCCATGAAAATCTGTTGGAAGAACATATCTCCATCTTTTACGCAAGCCATAGGTACAATCAATTTTTCACCGATAAACGAATCCCCTTGCAAATCAGCAAAAGTTTTCTTTGAATCAATAATCTTAAAGATTGCAACATCTCCCGGGCATCCTTCACAAAGTGTGCCTGCATAATCAAGAATATCATACGCCTTCGCCGGTGTATAAGTTACTGCTTTAATAATTGAATCAATCGGCATTCCAAGATTCAAGAAAACAGACATATTCCAAAACATAGAATAACTTGGTTTCCAGTACAATGTATGTCTTCCAAGATCTGTAGTAATAATGTCCGGGAAGAATCCCGCAGCTGCACCTTTCTTCATATTTGCTATAGAGTTATTCACTCTCGCTCTGCAGCTGTCAAACAGAACACCTCTAGCACGTGCTTCTTTTACGCACTCCATAACACTTCCGTCAGGATTGAAAATAGAATCACCGGATGGATGATACATATGCGAAATAATATCTCCCGGTTGGAACGCCGCCATAAAGTCTTCCATTTTTTCTCCGTCAGGCAAGTTTCCGTAATGGCAGATTACATTGCAATGGTAGCCTGCATCTCTTACCGTTTTGGCGATCTCCTGTGTTCTATATACCGGTGTCAATCCATAAGGCTGACACATTGCCTTACTCATTCGTACTTTTAATGCTCTTATAGTTTGAGGATACATTTTGAAGTAGCGAAGGATCTCAGCTTCATTAAAGAATTCCGGATTTTGGTCTTCTTCTTTCGGTGGGAGCTGAACACCTGTGATACATGGCTGCAATGCAGCAATAATATTCGTTATCGACGGTATGATATCTCCCTTGTAAAACGCTTCAAAATTCCATGTACTGGTACTTCCTGCATCACATACAGTTGTGACGCAGTTCGGTAAACAGGAAATGTCTGCCTGTGTGCTCAGATTTCCCGAGCCACCGTAAAACACATGATTGTGTGCGTCTACAAAGCCCGGTGTTACGAAACACCCTTCCGCATTAATTGTCTTTCTGACATCTTCTTGCGGATCATACGGTGCAAATACACCGTTTTTAATTGCAATCGTTTTAATTTCATCAGTTCCGTTTATCGGATCTATAACTCTGCCGTTTTTTATTACAACATCATACATAACAATTCCTCCTGTATATCGTTACGATTTACATTCCAAACAGCTCAGGTAAGAATAAAGTAAGTTTCGGTACATAAGCTACAACAAATGTCATAATGATCATAACTACCAGGAACGGCAATACCGCTCTTACAACCTGTACGAATGTCATATCCGCTATACTTGTTGCTACGAATAAATTTCCGCCAACCGGTGGTGTGCAAAGTCCTACGCCTGCAGTAAAAATCATTACCAAACCGAAGTGTACAGGATCTACACCGTATGCCTGAACGATTGGAAGGAAAATCGGTGCGAAAATCATAATTGTCGGGATTACATCAACTACACATCCTACTGCGAAAAGGATCAATACTACGATGAACATTACAAGGAATTCACTTGATGTTGCACCTTCTACAAGTTTTACTAATAATGTAGGAATCTGAGCTATTGTGAGAACTTTACCGAGCAATGTAGCACCTACGCATACCATCATAATAGTCGAATTCTGCATTGCCGTACCCTCAAATGCTCCGATAAATCCTTTCCATGTTAATTCTTTGTAAATGAACTTTCCTGCTAAAGCCGAGTATAAGCAAGCAACCGCTGCTGCTTCTGTAGGAGTACAAAATCCTCCATAAATTCCTCCCAGAATAATGATTGGAACCATCAACGCACCCATAGCTTCCCAAGTAGCTTTGCCTAAGGCTTTGAATGAGAATGGTACTCCGCTCGGTTTAATACCGTTTCTCTTGCAGTGAATATAAACAACAATCATAAGTGCGATCGCATACGCAATACCGGGACCGAATCCACCGATAAAAAGCTTACCAACCGATGCGCCTGTAGACGAGCCATAAACTACCATCGGGATGCTCGGCGGAATAATGATACCCAATGTACCTGCCGCACAAATCAGACCGATGGAAAACTTCTTGGAATATCCTGTTTCAAGCATCATAGGCAGAAGCATACCACCCATTGCTGCAACCGTTGCCAATGCCGAACCTGAAATTGCACCAAAGAACGCACAAGCTACTACCAAAACCATTGCATATCCGCCCGTAATGTTTCCAACCAGAGCTGACGCAAATCCAATCAGCCTTTTTGCAATACCTCCCGACTCAATAAATGCACCCGCTAAAATAAACATCGGAACTGCCATCAGTGGGAATGAGTCAACCGCCCCAAAGAAAGTAGATGCAACCGTACTGAGTGCCATCTTTCCCGAAAGTACGATATAAATACCTGATACGTAGCAAAGTGTAAGTGCTATCGGAACTTGTGCAAAAAGTAAAATTATAAATGCTGCAACCATCAACGCAGCTACCATTCCTCCGCTCATGCTTTATACCTCCCCTGTCTTAATTACCAAAATGGTATCCTTTATCAATTCATACAAACTCATAACACCAAAGAATAGCGGTGCAAAGTAAACGATTCTGATATCCAAATGCATAACCGGTGACACCTGTTTAAATTGTCCCAGGTAAATAAAGTAGTCCACCATAATATAAGTCATTATGATACAGAAAATAATAGAGGATATATTCGTAATCAATCTAAGAATCAACTTTCCTTTATGCCCTACAAATGACTCGATAACCTCAACTTTCAGGTGTTTGTGTTTTCTGAACGCATAAATCGCACCATAGTAAGTAATGCTGATGAAAATATATCTTGCCAATTCTTCTGTCCATGATACTTGAATGCCCGCAAGTCGGAAAACGATCTGCAAAAGGATTGCCGCTGACATCGCAAAGACCGCAATTATGCCAATCCATCTTTCAAGACTCTCAAGCGCTTTATCAAATGCTTTCATAGCTTCTCCTTTCTAAATCGAAGGGGCTGTCATTGACGGCCCCTTCTGCATTTTGCTTTCAATTAGCCTATGCTAAATATTTAGCATTAATTTCCTCTGCTGCTTCCATATATTCCTGCAACTTAGGATATTTCTCACCGTATGTTTCAAAGAACCAATCATATACAGGCTGTACCGCTTCTCTCCATTCTGCAGCTAATTCTGTGTCTAATTCAGTAACTTCAACGCCGGCTGTCTCAAGGTTATCGATGATGTCTTTTTCCGCCTCGTCAAACATCTGACTGTATTCTTTTACAAATGCAGCTAATTCTTCGTCTAAGATAGTCTGCTGTTCCGGAGTCAATGACTGATAGAATTCGTCTGTGTAGAATGTTACACCCATATCTACGAACATCTGGCTGTTCAGATAATAATCAGAAACTTCTTTCCAGTTCATCATATCAAGCAAAATCGTATTTGATGTTATTCCGTTGATTGTTCCCTGCTGCATTGCAGTATAAACTTCGGAAGTGTTTACAGGTGATGCCAGTGCGCCTAATACTTCATAAGTCTTAATCATCATTTCTGTTTCAAGAGTTCTGATTTTTACGCCCTTGATGTCCTCAGGAGTAACGATCTTCTTTCCTGCAGAAGCCTGTCCGTATGCGGAATTGTCAGTCCAAACAACATGAATTCCAAGTTCATCTAAGAATTCCTGTGCAATTTCATCGCCGTAAATTTCAAAGAAATCTCTTGCTGCCGGTTTACCACCTGTAAAGAAGAAAGGAAGTCCCTGGAAGTTTACCGCATCACAGAAAAGACCTAATGTCTGAGAACCTGAATAGAAAATTTCCATTGAACCTGCCATGGTCATTTCAATCATTTCTCTTTCAGAACCGAGCTGCGAAGAAGGATATACTTCTACATTCATCGATCCGTTTGAACGTTCTGCCACTCTGTCGGCAAAGTTTTCGAAAGCAATGTTGCATGGATGATCCGGGCTGCATACATGTCCAATTTTGATAGTTACAACATCGCCGGTGCTGTCACCGTTACTGTCGTCGCCGCAGCCGGTGAACATCGTGAATACTAACAATAACGAAAGTGTAAGTGCTAAGATTTTTTTCATTTTTCTCCTCCTAACAAAACTTAAAATATAGATGTGTATATATTGCGCACCCTTATAATAGGGGGAATATCTTTTTAGAATTCGCGTCCGCCGTCGGCAGCAATTGTGATACCTGTTAAAATGTCGTTGTCATATATCAATGAACCGACGACTTCCGCGACTTCTCTCGGAGTAACTAATCTTTTAATGCATGTCTCACCTGCAAGGCGTTCAAATCTCGATGTTTCCATATCCTTCGTAAAGTTTGTCTGTACCAATCCGGGTGCCACAGAGCAAACGCGTACTTTAGGTGCAAATACTCTTGCCAATGATCTGGTCATATTGATTTCACCTGCTTTTGACGCCGCATATGCGATACAACTTCCTTTTCCGTTAAGACCTGCCGTTGAAGTAATGTTTACTATCACACCTCCTTCAATGTCCAACAAGCGTTTTGCTTCTCTGCATACAAAGAATGTACCTTTTACATTCACCGACCAAATTTGATCCCAATATTCGGATTTCATCGCATATAAGTCTTCGTGCGGTATAACATGCGTCATACCCGCTACATTTGCCACTGCAGCCAATGCTCCGAAGTCATTCTCAATCTCGTTCATAACTTGGATAACATTTTCTTCATTTGCGATGTTGAGCTTGTAGCCTTTTGCCTTCAATCCCTTTTGTCGAAGCTCTTCTTCAAGTTTACATGCTTCTTCCGGAAAATCAAAGTAGCCGAATGCAATATTGGCACCATGTTCAGCCAAAACTCTCACTACCTCACGACCCATACCGGTGTTGCCGCCCGTAATGAAAGCATTCTTGCCTCTGATGTCCATATTCTCCCTCCTTTCTCCCGACACTTATGCCGGATCATCTAAAAATACTTTTGCAAGTTTATAGGCTTCAATTAACTGTTCATCTCTCTTATTGAGAAGCTCATTCATATCAAATCCGCTGTAATCATAGAAACCTTTGCCGCTCTTAATGCCAAACTCACCTTTTTCTTCCATTCTTTTAAGTGTTTCAGGCAATTCTACCTCCGGCGGAAGCTGATAACTGTGGTTTTTATAATTGTTAATCGTCATATCAACCCCACCAAAATCGATTTTCTTACAAATGCCCAAAACCATAGCTCTCGGAATAAAACTGTTTCTGGCTGCGAAATCGATATCCTGCGGCGTACAAATATCATTATCCAACAGATAAAAAACTTCTCTGTTAATACATTGCAACAAGCGGTTTACAATATATCCCTTTACAAATTTCTTCATCTGAACCGGAACTTTTCCGCAGCGTTGCAGAAGTTCTATCAGCATATATGCCTTTTCCTGAGGTGCTTCTTCGCTCTTTACAACTTCCACCAACGGAATCAATTGTGCAGGTCCGTACCAATGTGCGATAAATTGGTACGGAAGAAGTTCTTCCGGTACAACTTCGAATATATTCAGTGCAGAAGTATTAGAGGCAATAATTGTATCTTCATTTACATAAGGAATCAACTCGCGGTAAAGCGACTTCTTTATCTCAACTTTTTCTACAATCGTTTCCATTATGAGATCTGTACCTTCAACAGCTTCCGCAAGGGATGTCGAGAACTCTAAATTATTCATAAATTCATCCACACGCTCAAGATCCAAAAGGTCATGTTCACCTGAAACAATCAGACCTTCCTTGATGATTTCTTTTGCAACCGCACGCCGTTCAACGATTGGTTCCCAAATCTTGACACTACACCCTCCTGCCAAAAATGACTGTGCAATTCCCGGACCCATAGTGCCGGCGCCTATAATCGTAATTTTTTCTATGCGTTCTTTTCTCACTGGTTTTGCCTCCCTGTGTTTTTCTATATTGTATCACTAAATCTATTTGACAAAAATAACACAATCCATTAACCATAATTAACCTATAATTTAATGATTAAAATGTTTTATTTGACTTTATTAAAACGAACTGTTATAATCCAAGCAAACAGGTATACTCAGGCAATACATAAAATCTCGGAGGTCTATCATGGAACTATTACAATTGAAATACTTTGTAGAGTTGGCAGAATATGAACATTTGACCAAAGTAGCGAACATGATGTTCGTTTCTCCACCTGCCATCAGCAGCAGTATCAGCAGGCTTGAGAACGAATTAGGTGTAAAACTGTTTTTTAGAGAAGGCAGAAATATCAAACTTAATCCTTATGGTGAAGTTTTTCTGGTTCATGCCAAAAGATGTCTTAGAGAGATTGAAGACGGAAAGAAAGAGCTTGATGATTTAAATTCTGCTGCTGTATCCGGGAAATCATTGATAGTTGCCACTTCAACTCCGTATGTTTGGAACAGGCAAGTATATCATTTCAGCCTGTATAATCCGGAAATCAAATTGAAAATGCTTTCCTATGACGCAGCAAATGACAATAATCTTGACCATGATGTCGAACTTTTAATTGCTTCCCCGCAAGCTTTTTCTGATGACAAATGGGACTCCAAGCTGCTATTTACAGATAGGCTCGCTTTAGCAGTACCTCCAAAATCACATTTGTATAAGCTGACTTCTTGTACGCTTGAAGACTTGAAAGACGAATGGCTTATTGATCTGTCCGGAAGTGCTTTTAACAAATATGTACATTCGCTTTGTAAAAAACGCGGTTTTGTTCCTAAGTCCAGAGTCTCTTGCGATTACACTTTACGACCGCGAATTTCCTTGAATGAAGGAATTCCGTTCATTTCACTGTTCAACTGCAAGTATGTCGATTTATTTAAAGAACTGAAATTTCTTCCGATAACAGATGACGATGCAATACGCCCACAGGCTGTTTTTTGGCGGAAAGACAGATATATCTCCAACGCCGCACAGCTTTTTATTAACTATCTTATAGATTTTTATCGTGACTATCAACCTTGTTAAAAACCGGAGGTCATCATGGAACTGTTACAATTAATATATTTTGTGGAATTAGCCGAACA
>CAYTRJ010000093.1:0-7104 GCA_964440185.1 uncultured Faecalimonas sp.
AATCTTCTACGATTTCTTCTTCATTGATCATGGCACCCATAACAGATGCTAATGTAATTTCTATATCGTCCGGCTCATCATATCCTAAACTTACTGTCATACTTCCCTGTGGATCCGCATCGATCAGCAAAACTCTTTTTCCTGCTCTTGCAAGTCCAATTCCCAAATTTACAGTTGTGGTAGTTTTACCCACGCCACCTTTCTGATTTACTACAGATATAATTTTACAAGTGTCTTTTTGCATATGAACTTCCTCCTTAAATTAGTTTTTCTTTCTCAAAATAGGCTCTACTTCTGCATAAACCCTAAAATACTTGTTTGTTCCTTTGTTTCTATATTCATTAGAAAATTCTGTAAGATTCATATTCGGATGGCCTGATAAAATTTTCCGAAACCATTCGATATCCTTGTGCGTTCCTTGTAATCTTATCTTTAACAAAATATCACTCCCGTCTTTTTACGTTAATCATATGCAAGTTCCACTCTACACCTAACGTTGTATTTTTCATCTCAGAGCTCCTTTTATTTCTTTTCTCGTGTTTTTCTCAGATAAGCCTCCAAAATATGTCTATTTATTCGCACCATTTTTCCAATTTTATATACAGCACCTGCTTCATGGACCAATCTAGTAAATGGTTTCATTCCAAAGCCATAATATTCTGAACCAGACTTATATGTAATAAAATCCCTTTTTAACATTTCAAGATCTTCATCGTCAATTTGATGTGAATACATCCATATATTTCCTGACATCCTATTTCTCCTCTGCTAGTTCATATGGTGACTTTTCTCTAAATTGTTCAAGATAAGCATCGAATATATCTCGGTTAATTAATACTGTGCTATCCATTCGATATATAGCCCCAGCCTCTTGAGCCAGCTGCATAATTTTCCTATGCGACATGCTATATACAATTTCTGCTTCTTGATACTTCAAAAACTGTTTCCTCAATTTTCTCGCCGTATCACGAACTTCTTTTCTTCTCTCTACATTAAAATACAACTCATTTTCACTATTCATTTTTTTCCTCGCTTTCATAAACTTCTATGACAGATTTACCACGCAAAAAAAGGACACTCTTTAAAATTACTTTTAAAAAGTGTCCTTGATATAGCAATATTTAAGTGTGTGTAATTCTGACAACAATTCATGAAAGACCACAACAATTCGTATCAATTTTCCGATTTGTTGTCAATTTGTTGTCAAATTATCTTTTCAATGCCGAAAACCCTTGATTTTACTGGATTTATTTACCAGAGCTTTTGAGTGTCGGGAACAACAATACATCACGAATTGCTGCGCTATCTGTCAACAACATACATAATCTATCTATTCCATAACCAATACCACCTGTTGGAGGCATACCAATTTCAAGAGCATTCATGAAGTCTTCATCTGTTGTGTTAGCTTCATCATTACCTTGACTTAATTGTTCTTCTTGGTCTTTAAAACGTTCTCTTTGATCGATTGGGTCATTTAATTCTGAATATGCGTTACACATTTCCCATCCGTTCATGAACATTTCGAAACGTTCTACATATTCTGGATTTTCTGGTTTCTTCTTAGTTAAAGGAGAAATTTCGATTGGATGATCCATAACAAATGTAGGTTGGATTAAATGATGTTCTACAAATTCTTCGAAGAATAAGTTTAAGATATCACCTTTTTTGTGACGTTCTTCAAATTCAACATGTTTTTCTTTTGCAATTGCTCTTGCTTCTTCTAATGTATGAATTTCGTTCCAGTCAACTCCTGCATATTTCTTAACAGCGTCAACCATTGTAATTCTTTCGAAAGGTTTACCAAGATCCATTTCGATACCATTGTAAACGATTGTTGTTGTTCCAAGAACTTCTTGTGCTACATAACGGAAAAGATTTTCTGTTAAGTCCATCATTCCATTGTAATCTGTGTATGCTTGGTATAACTCCATTAATGTAAATTCTGGATTGTGTCTTGTATCACAGCCTTCATTACGGAATACGCGGCCGATTTCATAAACTTTTTCCATACCACCAACGATTAGTCTCTTTAAGTATAATTCAAGAGAAATACGAAGTTTGAAATCTTCATCTAATGCATTAGAGTGTGTGATAAATGGACGAGCTGCTGCTCCACCTGCATTTGCTACAAGCATTGGTGTTTCCACTTCCATAAATCCTTGTCCGTCTAAGAATGTTCTGATAGCTCTTAAAATTTGCGAACGTTTGACAAATGTATCTTTCACATCTGGATTCATGATCAAATCCACATATCTTTGACGATAACGTAAATCTGTATTTGTTAAACCATGATATTTTTCAGGTAAGATTTGTAAGCTCTTTGATAATAATGTTACTTCTTCTGCATGGATAGAGATTTCACCCATTTTTGTGCGGAATACATCACCTTTAATACCAACAATATCACCAATATCCATTTTCTTAAATGCTTTGTATTCTTCTTCACCGATACAATCTCTGGCAACGTATGATTGGATATTTCCTTTTAAATCTTGTACGTTACAGAAAGATGCTTTACCCATAACACGTTTAGACATGATACGTCCTGCAATAGATACTTTTTTACCTTCCATTTCATCAAAGTTGTCTTTGATTGTTTGGCTGTGTGTATCTGCATCATACTTTGTGATTACGAATGGGTCGTTTCCATTAGCTTGTAAATCTGCTAATTTTTCACGACGTACTTTTCTTAATTGATTAAGGTCTTGTTCTTGTACATTTTGTTGTTCAGCCACGATCTTTCCTCCTAAACGTTCTTAAAATTATTTACTTCTTGAGATTTCTAATACTTTGTACTCAATAGTTCCTGCTTGTGTTTCTACAAATACTTGATCTCCTACAGCTTTTCCAAGTAATGCAGCTCCAAGTGGTGATTCATTTGAGATTTTACCAGCTAAGCTGTTAGCTTCTGTAGAACCTACAATGCTGTATTCCACTTCTTCTTCAAATTCTTCATCGTATAACAATACAGTACATCCGATGTTAATTTTATTTAAATCTACTTCATCTTCATCAACAACTTCTACATCTTTTAAGATTTTTTCGATTTCTTCAATTCGTGCTTCGATATCGCGTTGTTCATCTTTTGCAGCATCATATTCTGCATTTTCTGATAAGTCGCCTTGTTCTCTAGCTTCTTTAATTTTTTCAGCTACTTCTTTACGTTTTACAACACGTAAATTTTCTAATTCTTCTTCTAACGCTTTCAAACCAGTATAAGTAAGAATTGTTTTCTTTCCTGCCATGTTTGTGTTCCCTTTCTACACTTGTATTTTCTATCTTGTCTATCTTCTGATAAGTCGTTTTCTTCTAATAGCCCCAACATTATACATGAATGCATAATTTATGTCAAGATTTCTATAGCTTTTCTCGAAGGAGTGTTTCTAGCTGTTCCACTGTTTCTACTGCATTTATCTCCCCACGTAATTTTGCAGAATTTGGAAGTCCACTCGTGTACCACGCAGCATGTTTTCGCATCTCACGAATCCCCAAATATTCTCCTTTATATGTCATCTGCAGATCTGCATGACGTAAAAGCATACGAATCACTTCTTCTTTCGTTGGTCTTTCTGGAATTTGTCCTGTCTTATCATATGCAATTAGTTCTGAGAATATCCATGGATTTCCTTGTGCTCCACGTCCGATCATAACACCGTCACAACCGGTTTGTTCCTGCATTGCCACTGCACTTTCTCCAGAAGTAACATCTCCATTTCCTATTACAGGAATCGAAACTGCTTCTTTTACCTGACGGATAATATCCCAATCTGCTTTTCCAGAATAATATTGTTCTCTTGTTCTTCCATGCACAGCTACCGCTGCTGCTCCAGCATCTTCTATAATCTTTGCAATTTCTACTGCATTAATGCATGTATCGTCAAATCCCTTTCGGATCTTAACTGTCACTGGTTTTTGGATCGCTTTCACTGTTTTACTTACAATTTCATGTACTAACTTAGGATTCTTCATCAGCGCAGACCCTTCTCCATTTTTCACAATCTTTGGAACTGGGCATCCCATGTTAATATCAAGAATCGCAAACGGTAATTCTTCAATCTGTTTTGCAATTTCACTGATCACATCTGGTTCCGAACCAAATAACTGCAAAGATACAGGAGTTTCTTCCGGGTGGATTTCCAAAAGCGCCTTTGTATTTTTGTTATTATATTGAATTGCTTTTGCACTCACCATTTCCATGCATAAAAGCCCAGCACCTTGTTCCTTGCAAAGCAAGCGAAAAGGCAGGTCTGTTACGCCTGCCATAGGTGCTAAGATATATGGATTTTCTAATGTTACATTTCCAATCTTCAGCTTCTTCATCCGCTAATCTACCTTCTTGTTTTTTTCATAAATAATTCGCAATCCGTTCAATGTCAAATTCGGATCATAAATATCAATTGCATCTGTCTCTGAGAAAATGATATTTCCAAGTCCGCCAGTTGCAACAACCTTTGCATCTGTATATCCTGCTTCACGGAATTTCTTCACGATATATTCTGTCTGACCAATATATCCAAAAATCAATCCGCCTTGCATACTTGATACCGTTTCCTTAGCCATGATCGACTCTGGCTTCTTGATCTCGATTTCTGGAAGCATTGCTGCTCCACCCCAGAGTGCTCTTGCCGAAGTGCGAATTCCTGGAGATATAACTCCACCTTCAAACACACCGTCTTCTGTCACTACATCATATGTAGTGGCTGTTCCATAATCAATAACAATCACTGGACCGCCATATTTTTCATATGCAGCAACTGCATCTACAATACGGTCTGGTCCTATTTCTTTAGGGTGTTCTGTATTGATTTGAAGTCCCATATCTAAAGTAGATGGTACAAATGGTTTAATACCAAAATATTTGATAATTGCACTTCCCAGAGAATGCATCACGTCTGGTACAACCGATGAAATGATCACATCTGTAATATCTTTCACTTGAAAATCACGGTGAACTAACAGGTCGCATAGTTGAATCCCATATTCATCAGAAGTGCGTGGTTGTTTCGCTGTCATACGGAATGTTGCTTTCAATTCGCTTTCATCAAATACTCCAAGTGTAATATGTGTATTTCCTACATCAACAACTAATAACATTATACTTCCTCCCCTAAAAAGAACACTTTATAGTATAACTGGAGAGATTCTAGTAATTCTTCTTTTGTTCTTTGAAGTTCTTTAATCTTTAAATGACTTCCAATTTCATCAAAAAAGAAATCATTTTCTTCTGTTGTTACTTCAAAGCATAATTCTCCATCTTCTTCAAATACCAATGTAAGGATTCCTCCTACATCTTCTGTATGCAGCACACACATAATCTTAAGTTCATCCTTCACATTATCTGGAAGTGCATCAAAATCTGGATTTAAATAAAATTTCTTTTCATATGAATTTGCGCCGCAAAGCACAATCTTTTCGTCGTACATATAACCTCCTAAACATATCCGTACACACCACGTACCGATACTTCTCCCGCATAAATAGCTTGCTGACTGCCATCTTCTTTCTGTACAATCAGCTCACCTTGTTCATTGATTCCAAGTGCAATACCAGTAAATTCATGTTCTGGTTCTAACACACGAACTTCTTTCTTTCGATTCACCAGCATATCTTCATAAGATTCTTTCATAAATGATAAATCTTTACATTCCAAAAAAGTATTGTATTCTCTATCAAACATATCTAATATACATTCCAAAAGATATGCCTTATCCACATTTCTATTTGATTCTATCAATAAAGAGGTCGCTGTCTCTTGCAAACTCTCCGGAAACATTTTTTGATTTACATTCATTCCCACACCAATCAGCACATAATCAATCTCTGTCCCTTTCAGCGCCATCTCGGTTAAAATTCCACATACTTTTTTCTGATTCAATATCAGATCATTTGGCCACTTGATCTTTATATCTGCAAAACCAAAATGCTGCAGCACTTTCGCAATACTATGTGCCATTACAAGCGTGAGCATAGAAGCCTTATCTGTCTCAAACTTCGGACGAAGCAATAGTGTCATATAAAGATTATCACCTGCTGGCGATTCCCAAACACGTCCTCTTCTTCCCACACCTGCATTCTGGCTTTCTGCCACGATTACCGTTCCATGAGCAGCGCCTTCTTTCGCAAACTCCCTCATACGAACATTGGTAGAATCGATATTGTCGTATCTAATAATATTTCTATTCCCCAAGAGTTGCCACCATCACTGCTTTGATCGTATGAAGACGGTTTTCCGCTTCATCGAATACTACATCTGCATATTTTTCAAAAATGTCTTCTGTTACTTCATTTCCTTTTACTGCTGGTAAGCAATGCATGAAGATACTATTTTCTTTTCCAGTACGATCCATCAGTTCCTGATTGATCTGATATGGATGTAATAGCGCTACACGTTCTGCTGCCTTATCCTCTTCGCCCATAGAGCACCATACATCTGTATAAAGCACATCTGCACCTTCCACCGCAGCCAAATCTGCTGTAACTGTCACATCTGCTCCTGATTCTTTTCCATATGTTTTGCAAAGTTCTACCAGATCTTCTTCTGGCCATAATTCTTTTGGCGCAACAATCTTAAAGTTCACCCCTACTTTGGCACAACCAATCATCAGACTGTTTGCCATATTATTGCGTCCATCTCCTAAATACACAAAATTCAATCCTTTTACATATCCAAACTGTTCTTTCATTGTTAATAAATCTGCTAAAATTTGTGTTGGATGATATTCATCTGTCAAACCGTTCCAAACTGGTACTCCGCTATACTTCGCTAAGATTTCTACATGTTCATGTTTGAATCCTCGGAATTCTATTCCATCAAACATGCGTCCAAGTACACGAGCTGTATCTTTTACACTTTCCTTATGTCCTAATTGAATATCGTGTTCGGAAAGGTAAGTTGGAATTCCACCTTCATCTTGAGCTCCAACTGTAAATGCACAACGAGTTCTTGTAGATGGTTTTTCAAAAATAAGGGCAATGTTTTTCCCTTTTAAAGAATTTCCTGTAATTCCCTGTTTCTTTTTCGCTTTAAGATCAGCTGCTAAATCTACCAAGTACATGATCTCTTCCGCTGTAAAATCTTTCAATGTTAAAAAATGACGTCCT
>CAYTRJ010000094.1:0-7057 GCA_964440185.1 uncultured Faecalimonas sp.
TGGCTATTGTACTGTTAGCAAGAGAAGGTGGCGAGGATGCTGATCTCACCATGAATGATAAAGATGGGGTTAGTCAGCTGGCCTTGCATCAAGAAGAAAAAGATTTATTTCAGATGATTCAGGACAGCGGGAAATTCAAAAAGACGATTGTAATTTTGAACAGTCCATGGGCGATGGAAGCAGGATGGTTAGATGAATATGAAATAGATGCTTGTCTGTGGATTGGAAATACAGGATTAAGAGGATTTGAAGGTGTTGCAAATTTGTTGACAGGAGAAGCAAATCCATCTGGAAAACTTACTGTTACATATGCAGAAAATTCTCTTTCTTCACCGGCAGTAGCTTATGCAACGGATAATACACCTATGTATGAAAATGCAGATGAAGTGTGTGCAGCATGTTCTGATGATGATCAGTATGTGTCATATTATACAATATATGCAGAGGGCATTTATGTTGGATACAAGTATTATGAGACACGCTACGAAGATTGCGTGCTGAACAGATATGGGGCAAGTGATTCCGTAGGATCTTCTAATGGAAAAGATTGGAATTATGCTGATGAGATATGTTATCCATTTGGTTATGGATTGTCTTACACCGAGTTTAGCCAGAATTTAAAATCTGTGAAAATTTCAGATGATGAGATTCTGGTAACAGTAAACGTAAAAAATATCGGAGAGACTGCAGGAAAATCTGTTGTGCAACTATATGCACAGAAGCCATACGGTGAATATGAAATTGAAAATAAAGTGGAGTCATCTGCTATACAGCTTGTTGGATATGATAAAACAAAAGAATTACAACCTGGAGAAGACGAAAACCTTACTATTTCTGTGAATCCTTATCTTTTAGCAAGTTATGATTATACAAATGCCAAAGGTTATATTGTAAGTGCAGGAACCTATCATCTGGCAATCGGAAATGATGCACATGATGCATTAAATAATATTTTGGCTGTTAAAGGTGCGAAAGGAATGTATGATCAAAATGGTAATGACGTAGAGGGAAATGCGGATGCAGTTTATAGTTGGGAACAAAAAGATATAGATATGGAAAAGTATCGTTATTCTGCAATAACTGGGAAAGAAGTTACAAATCAATTTGATTTTGCTGATATTAATCAGCTGATTCCTGATACAATTACTTATCTTTCAAGAAGTGACTGGGCTGGAACATATCCAATACAGGCAGTTCCTGTTTCAGCTACAGAAGAGATGATTCATGCAATAGATGGATATACTTATGAAAAACCAGAGAATGCACTAAGTGTATCAGACTATACGCAGGGAAAGAACCAAGGATTAAACTTTGCTTCTATGAAAGATGTGGATTATGAGGATGATGAAACTTGGAACAAATTTTTAGATCAGATGAGTATAGAAGAACTTTGCGCTATCATTTCTACAGATATGAGTGGGGCAGATCAGGTAGAAACAATTGTTATGCCGTCTACAACAGAGGGAGATGGTATTGATGGCGTAAAATCCAACTTTTTATATGGGGATAAACGCAGTGCAACTGCATTTACAGGAACTTGTGTACTGGCGGCAACCTGGAATAAAGATTTAATGGAAAGACGAGGCTTCTTGATGGGAGAGGAAGCATTGTATTGTAATTATCCGACCATTTGGTGTGGAGGTGGTGATTTGTGTAGAACACCATTTTCAGGACGCAACTTTGAATATTGGTCAGAGGATGGAACTGTGACGTATCTTGGTGTTGCAGCTGAATTAAAAGCAATGCAGGACAAGGGATTAAATGCAGGAATTAAGCACTTCTGTGGAAATGACCAAGAAAAACACAGAGAAAGCTTATCTACTTTTTTTAATGAACAATCTTGGAGAGAGAATAATTTAAGAGCATTTGAAAGTGCGTTTTGTGATGCGGGAATCTTAGATACGATGCAGGGATTCAATAGAATTGGCTGCGTTTACATGGGTCAGTGTAAGGAATTAATGGTTAACGTATTGCGCGAAGAATGGGGATATAAAGGGAAAGTGATTACAGATGCTGTCTGTGGCGCTTCCTATCAAACTCATTTTGCAGAAAGTATTTCTTCTGGAACAGATTATTATTGTTGGGATAAGATTATTTTCGGCGAAGGTGAACCTCAAATTGCAAGTGATATCTTAAGTAAACAAATTATAGAGACAGATGATGGTGCATTACTTGGAAATGTACGTGATGCAGCAAAACATATTTATTATGCAATGTCACGGAGTTTTGCGGTAAATGGAATGAATGAAACTACAAAGGTAGTTGCGGTTACACCATGGTGGCAAATTGTTTTATATACAATTATCGTGTTAACTGGCATATTAACTGTGTTGAGTATATGCTTTTATACGCTTCGTAAAAAGAATGAAACAACGGTTGTTTAACAGAAAGGGTAATGCAAAAATGAATAATAAAATATGGAAGAATAAAAAAATAGGTGGCTATTTAGGATTGGCGAATTTGGTACTTATTGTGATAACGCTGATTTTTTATGTTGCGTTTAGTAATGTGGCAGATTGTTTTCGAATAGAAGTCGTAAGTTGCCTTCTTATAGCAGCTATTTTTGAAGGGGTATGTACAGTTAATATGATTGGAATTTTACCGATAATTTCCTGTATGTGTTTGTCCGCTGCGGAGGTACTTTTTGTAAAGAGCATTTTATCATCATTGGTAAATTATTTTTCTGGTGTAACGATGTTTGGTGGAACAAATCAGTATAATCAAATTTTTATGATAATAGGAATGATTGCAGTAACATTGCTTGTTGAGTGTGTTTCCTGCTTTGCACCACGAACAATTGAAGAAATTTAAAGAAGCGGGAGGATATGTATATATGAAGAAATTATTTTCTTCTGATTGGACGATCAGCCATATAGAGGACAGCGAAAACGCTGTCCCTGTATGTATTCCTCATGATGCGATGCTGCGAGAAAAAAGAACGGAAACCTCTTTGGGTGGGACACATACAGGTTGGTTTGAAGGTTGGGATTATCGATATAAAAAAATTTTTTTGTACCAGAAGAATGGAAGAAATATAAAAATCGATTTTATTTTGAAGGCGTGTATCATTTGGCGGAAGTTTGGATTAATGGAAAGAAGGCGGCCTTTTATCCAAATGGATACATTGGATTTTATGTAGAGGCAGATCAGTGGTTGATATTTGGTGAGACAAATACTATGGAAGTGATTGCACGAAATGCAGATCTGCCCAATTCTAGATGGTACAGTGGTGCAGGGATTTATCGACCAGTATGGCATGAACAGCTACCTCAATATCACATTATTCCAGAATCAATACGTGTGAAGACATTAGATTGGAAGAAAAAAACAATAGAAGTTGTGGCAGATGCTAATTTTCACGAATCAGCAGTTGTTGAGATTTTGGATGAAAAAAGAGTACTGGAAAGAGTCGAAATAGCAGATGGACATAAACTTAAGTTAAATATATCTTTACCGCAAGCAGAATTGTGGAATCTGGAGAATCCAAGGATTTATCAATGCCGGATCCGAATGGGTGAAGATGTACAAAAAGTATCATTTGGAATACGAACAATAAGTTGTGATGCGAAAGATGGATTTTTGTTAAACGGAGAACGCATCATATTTCGTGGAGCATGTATTCATCACGATAATGGATTACTTGGAGCGGTGGCTGAACCTTTTTCAGAAGAAAGAAAAATCAGAATTTTGAAGGAAAATGGTTATAATGCAATACGAAGTGCACATAATCCATGTTCAGAGGCTTTGCTGAATGCATGTGATCAGCTGGGGATGCTGATTGTTGACGAATATACAGACATGTGGTATATTCATAAAACTAGGCATGATTATGCAAAATATATGCAAACTTGGTGGGAAAAAGATATAGAACACATGGTGAGGAAAGATTATAACCATCCTTCTGTAATTATGTATTCTATCGGAAATGAAGTTTCTGAAACAGCACAGCACAGAGGAATTAATCTGTGCGGAAAAATGGTAGAATATCTACATGAACTGGATTATCGTCCGGTGACATGTGGAATCAATTGTTTTTTTAATTACCTTAGTTCATTAGGTTTTGGAGTATACAGCGATAAAAAAGCAGATAAAGAATGCAAAAAGAAAAAGGCGGTAGGAAGTGAATATTTCAACAAATTAGCGGGAATACTTGGTGCAGACTTTATGAAATTTGGTGCAACACTTCCAGGAAGTGACAGGAAAACAAAACATGCTTATGAAGTATTGGATGTTGCGGGGTATAATTATGGAATCAAACGCTATCAAAAAGATTTAAAGAAGTACCCTGAAAGAGTTATACTTGGTACAGAGACCTTTTGTTCTGATGCATATAAGTTCTGGCAATTGGCTAAAAAAAATCGTGCACTGATAGGTGATTTTGTATGGTCGGGTATGGATTATCTAGGAGAAGTTGGTATTGGTGCATGGGAATATTCAGAGTATTGTAAAGATTTTTCACATGGTTCTGGTTGGCTGACTGCAGGAGCAGGACGGATTGATCTGACAGGGAAGCCAACTGGTGAAATGGCTTATACAAGAGTTGCATACGAATTAGATAAAATTCGTATGGCTGTGATTCCGGTATGCTTTTCTGGGCAAAAACATTCACCATCTGCATGGAAAATGACAAACGCAATAGAAAGTTGGTCATGGCAAGGATGTGAAGGTAAAAAAGCATTAGTAGAAGTTTATACACAGGCACATGAAGCGAGATTATATTTAAATGGCATGGAGGTTGGAAGGAAAAAGCGGAAACAACAGGATTGTCGGATTAAATTTAACATTCCATATCAAGCGGGAGAATTAAAAGCAGTAGCTTATGATGCCAAGGGGAAGGAAGTTGCTGATACTAAGTTGATTTCAGCAAGTGAAGATACAATACTGTCTTTATGGCCAGAAAAGGAGAAAATTACTAGCAGACAAGATCTATGCTATGTCAGACTGGCTTATACAGATAAGAAAGGCATTGTAAAACCAATGATACATGGGAAAATTAAAGTCTTGGTAGAGGGCGGTACTCTTTTAGGTGTTGGAAATGGCTGTTCCTACGTCAATGATGACTATTTGTCTGATACGACGGATACATACTATGGAGAAGCACTAGCTGTGATTCGTCCATCTGGGGAAAAAATCATAAAAATTAAAGCAGAAAGTATTGTGGGAGATTCTGAGACAGAAGTGGCGGTGAAAATATGAAGAAAGCAGTAGGACAAGTGCGGATGAAGTGGAGATTTTTTTCAAAACAGCACCCTAAAGTGGCAAAATTACTTTTACAGCTGGTCTATTTTTGGGTATTCAGCATGGGAGTAACTGTTCTTCAATATTTATGTTTTACTTTTTTGCCCTATGTATTTGGAATGAAATTAGCAGAAACAGAATTTATGTGGCCAGGAATTCCCATCTGTGTTTTGGGAATTGAATATAAATGGAATATACTTGGCTATGAAATAGCAAGAAATGCAGCAGGAGAAATAGTCTTAGGTGGAGGAATGGGCTATTTTCTTAGCTATGAGATTGGAACGTTTATTGCTCAATGCGTAAACTTTCCATTACAGAGAAATATTACTTTTAAAAGTAAAGGCAATATACGCTGGCAAATTTTTGGGTATGGTATTGCATGGATATTGATATCATTGATATGTAATGCGATTAATGGCTTATGGATGCCGGTTGCTCAAAGATATTTTGAACCTGCTGTCTATAATTTACTTGTAACATTCATAACAGGTGGTGTATCTATGGTGATATATTTTTTTGTATATCGGGTTATTTTTCCGGAAAGTACGACGGAAACGGAATAGGAGGAGCATGTGATAAAGGTAGCGGTTGTAGATGACGAGAAAAAAGAATGTGATAAGATGTTGAATTATTTTGAACAGTTTCAGATGGAAATTTCAGAGGAAATACAGACAGTATGCTATACTTCTGGAGAAAAACTCTTGTCAATCTACGACTATTCCTTTGATGTTATTTGTCTGGATATTGAACTCGGAGGAAAAGACGGGATTTGTATAGCAAAAGAAATCAGAGAAAAGGATAAAAATGTTACGATAATTTTTATTACAAATATTGCACAAATGGCTATCAAGGGATATGAAGTGCAGGCATTAGACTTTGTGTTGAAACCATTAACATATTTTTCTTTTGCTATGAAAATGCACAATGTATACAATATTGTAAAAAATAAAAAAGAAAAAAATTTGGTCATTTCGACAATTGATGGAATATATAAAATTTCAACAAATGATCTTATGTATGCAGAGATAAGGGGACATTCGCTTTTTTTTCATACGATAAATGGGGTGGTTACACAGAAGGCTTCATTGTCAGATTTGGAAAGAAAGCTGGAAGGTTTATCTTTTCAAAGATGCAATAATTGTTATTTGATTAATCTTAAATATGTCAGTCAGGTGAAAAAAGATGACGTTCTTGTGGGAAGCCAATGGCTGAAAATTAGTCGTCCAAGGAAGAAACTATTTCTTCAGGCTTTAGCCAATTACATGAGAGGAATTCGTATATGAATGAAGTTTGGGAAAATATTTCTTACATGGTTCAATTACTTTTTGCATGTGTTTTGTTCATTCTTCCAGCATATAAGCGAAAGAATGTTACTGCATTTGCTTTGTGCGGAGGTATTGGATTAATCTTTTTGGCATATGAGATAAACCAGAACATTCACCCATCTGAAAATGGTTTGTTTCCATTTACCTACTGGGGATTTTATTTTGGTGCGGTGGTTGTATTTGCTTGGATTTGTTTGAATGGGAATTGGATGCAGGCATTTTATTGTGCGATTGCAGCTTGTGCAATGCAACACATTGCATTTGATGTGTATTTGATTCAAAAATTAATAGGAATAAGCAGTCCTATACTATTTGTATTAGGGTATGCGTTAGTATATATATTGCTCTTTTTGTTTGTTGCATTAAAATTACCAGAAGATGGGGAATTTATTATTAATACTACGTCAATTGCACCAATGGTGACAATGATTTTACTTATGTGGGTACTTAGCATTTTTGAAGATTCTCCATTGGAATTGTTTCAGGCATCGGAT
>CAYTRJ010000095.1:0-7012 GCA_964440185.1 uncultured Faecalimonas sp.
CCGCATGATCGGTACCTTTCCATGTCCGATCCAATGTATAATGTCGTTCTATAACAGATGCGCCTAACGTATACGCAGCAACATCAATAGCAATCCCTAAGTGATGTCCTGAAAACCCAATTCTTTTTACCACATCACCATATGCGTCATAAATTCGCTCAATTTCCAAAAGACACACATCTTCAAAAGGCACCGGATATCCGGAAGTACAATTAAAAATGACCAAATCCTTGTTTCGCCCTTTTCTAATGAACAAATCCATTAATGCTTTTTCTTCTTCATTCGTCGTCATTCCTAACGAAATCTGAATCTCGCCTCTATAATTATCACACAACCACTCAAGCATCTCATAATGATTATTACATGCCGAGGGTATTTTGATAAATCGAGGATCTAACGACGCAATCTCTTTTGCCGACGTCATATCCCACACAGAAGTAGCATACGTTATACCATATTCTTCACACCATTTTTTTAACTGTGCGTGCTGTTCCACCGTAAATTCCAAAAACTCCCGATGCTCGCCATATGTTGCTCCATATGAATTCATCGAATTGGGATGTGGTGCATTATACTGCTCCTCTGTAAGCAATTCACGATTACACCGTTTTTGAAATTTTATAGCATCCGCTTTACAAAATAATGCCGCAACTTCAATCATTTCCTTTGCAATACTCATATCTCCCTTATGATTGCAGCCTGCTTCGGCAATAATATATGGTTTTATATAATTCATCATACATTCTCCCATCAATACTATCAAACAATCTATTTCTTGTTCTTCTTAGTGACGATAAATCTGTGTATATCATGTCTATATACCAGCAGAAATGATGCTAGTCCAATACAAATGCATAAATATCTAATAACAAAATGATCATATGTCTTCCTTAATACCCAAGCCACCACCGCCATAACACCAAGTGTAGCAAACATAAAGCGATCATCATAAAGTTTTATTTTCTTAATCTTCCTTGTGATAAAATAAAAAAGTGTCCCAACATTAACATAATATAACTTGCCAATGTAGTATATGCAGCCGCCTCGAATCCATAATATGGTATAAAAAGTTCATTCAAAATCACATTAATTATTGCAGCACATACTGTTCCTATTGATACATACTTTGTCTCCTTATAATGCAATTCTACATTTACATAATGCGTATATATATACTGGCATACAATCCCTAACACAATGGGTATTACACAATCCACTCCATCTTCATACGCCAAACCACCAAGTATATACATCGCTTCCGGAGCTAATGCAACACATCCCAATCCGATATAACATCCTATCCCCACGAGTTTCCTTGCATTAACCTTTATTGCTTCACAGTTACCTACAAAATAATTATCATGAAACCACGGTAACCAACTATTAGAAATGCTACCAGTAATAACCGAAAGCATTGCCCCATAATTATAAGCCATGCTATATATCGCAACATCAGATTGTCCGCAGTATTTAGCAATAAAAATACGATCCGATTGTGCCAACACACTCAAACTAACTGTATGCAAAACAAGTGGAACAGATATTTGCAAACCATACTTCCAGTATTCTTTATTATATACAGCTTCCTTCGCATTGTGCTGCACCAATAATAGATACCCAAAACACATGTTGAAAATGCGATTCCAAGAGCACGTAAATTCGCCTTGTCAGCCGAAGGTAAGAAAAAAATAAAATTAAGGAAAATACAATTGGTGTTATTGTTGTATAAAACGCAATAAATATATTTTGCTTATATTTGTATTCGTACCTCGTTCCATTTTGAACAAAACTAATAGCCGGACTAAAGAAAAGATACACGCACAACATTATCACCAAAAAAGGGGCTGAGTTCCATGTACTCTGAAATTTGGGGCAATACGACCAACACCGCTATAGTCAAAGTTACCGTTACAAATGCTGCCAATAACTGCATAGAACCAATATATTTTCTTGAATTATGAGGAAAGTCCAGTTCTGCCCTTCCAATCGAGTATGTTAAATTCAATGTGCAAAACGGTAACAATAAAGAATACCACAACAAAAACGTAGAACAAACTCCATATTCTTCTGTTGTCATCATATGTGCGAAAATTGGTGTAGAAACAACTCCGGCAATCGTTGTCAAAATTGAAGAAACAATATACCACAGACCAGCTTTTATCGCCACTTCACTATTTATTGTTGTTTCTTCATCACGCCCCATCTTTTAAAACCTTCGTCTCCTACATTCTTTTTAACCCACATACTTCTCATGTATGATAGCTAAATCAACTGCATCCTTTTCTCTCCCCGAAAAATATTTCTTAAGCCAAACCACCGGTAGCTTTACTATTTTTATTCCTTTATACACAATATGATATTGAGAATTATTTATAAGTTCATCATCATCCAGAAATGTGACTCCCTGTACCCTCAGATAATTTTCTGACACAAGTTCCACATTCTTACTAAGCATTTGAGCTCCTTTTTCAAAATTTCCACGTAACTCATGAGAAACAACAATATCCATATCATTACTTTCTCTAATTCCATAATACTCTAACACCGCTGAACCAACAATCAGCACCCTTTCCATATCGAGATCCAACTCGTCACACACTTTTATCAACTCATTCAAATGTGTCTCTAACCTTTCTCTCGTTGCAAACACCTTTCCGAATATCTGAATATCCACAATTTTTTGCAAGTCATCTTTATAGACAAATAATGAACTTTTACTCTTAACCCTTGCAAACTTTTCTATTCCAATATACACATTTTTACTTGTATTCCTGCACAGACCATACAGCCATAAAGCCCATATCCCTCTTATGCAATCAAGTATTATTTCCCCCCCATTTATGATTTTGAACAAATTCTAAATGTTGTTTTTTCTCCGGATAATTCCTGTATTCCTGTTCTCGATAAATTAATTCATCTGACAATCTTGGAACATAACAACCTCTACGTTTTTCTCTGTTCTTAATTGACTCATAAATACATTCCTGTGAAATACCTTCCAATTCTGTGGCTATATCAAACTGAAAAATCAAACAATTACCACATTCAATACGTATTCTATCCCTATTATTTTCTTTTATGTGTCTAACGGTATATCTTCTTACATCTATATTCTTCGTAACAAACTCTATTGTATCTGCTACAAGAGCCTTTTCAAATTCCTTTTCGCAAACAATATCAAGGTCTTTTCCAAACGGATATCTATTGGGGAAATCATCAGGTAAATACTCGCTGTCCAGTTTAATAACAACATATGGATACGCACTTATAAACTCAAAATAATCTTTCAAAGAAAAATGGTCTTCTAACAAGGATAAGACAACTTGACTCTGTCCATAATTATCACCAGTATGAATAATTATATCATGAAAATAGTCCGTAATCTTACCCTTATAGGCATTCCTTATTATTCTTTTTATATTTTCACCTTCTACCGAGAGCGTATGTCCATTAGTCATTTTTAATCGAAACCTTGGTTTTTTAACTCTCAATCCGATTATTCTTATTGTCTTACCATAGCATTTCATTCCATTGATTTTTTTTTCAATTTTCCAATCGGCTATATCGTCAGAACTATAAATCCCCTTGACAGCTCTTTTAAAGGTTTCATCTGCAAATGTATAATCTTTTACAGAAACAACCTCATGCAGAAATGATAATTTTTCAGTAATCTCATCATAATACCTTTCGACCGATGGCCAAAGTACACAAGCTATCTCCCCTGTGTTTTTTTTGAGTAATTCCTTGCACTTTTCCTCAATAATCCGTACTTCACGCATCGAAAAACCGTGTTCAATAAACCATGTAATATCATACCGTATGTTCGAAGCAGAGGATCTTATCTTGCAAGATATAGTTTCAATTCCATAATATAGCGCAAGTGCGAGCCTGTGAGATCCATCTACAAGCATCAAATTACAATCTAATACTATTTCAGATGATCTATCATAACCGTTTTGTTCATACGAGGTGATTAAATCCTTAAACTTTTTTTCTGCCACTATCTCATAGCCATTCCCTATTCTCTCTGCCTGCATCTTGCGATAAAGATCAAAACCAAAATCATTTTTTTTAAAATAACATTCAATTGCCAGATAGCGAACAACAATATCCATTCTATTAAACAAGTCACCAACACAATTCTGTTGAACAAATACTTCGTCTGTTCTCATGCCAAGATGACTTTTGTGTATATAAAACACTGCCATCATTAGTGTTCTTTTTATCATACCTAAAACCTTTTTAATAACACTTTTCATCACATTACTAATTCGCTTACGCATAAAAATAAACCTTTCATAATTATTCGATTATGACAAACACCAACGCCTAATACATTAGCAAACCGATACTTAACTTCAGCACTTACCCCTCATCAACAAATCAACAACTTCTTTAATAACACCTTGTACCCCCATTTGTTCGCGCCACATAATCGACCACTTCTTTTAAGTATCCTTCAAATTCCTGTCTTCTTGGGCGGTGATTATAATCATAATTTATAGACGTGACATATTCCTTCTCTTCTTTCCAACAAAACCGCTTTTGTCGTACAGTTGAAAGAACACTATCCACATTTGGCTGTCCAAATAACTTCATTCCTCTATCCAAATCCTCACTAGTTAACAATGGAGAAGTTGCTTGTATAAGGTACGCACTCTATCATGAGTACCTTACCATAATACCACATTCATGAGATAATTGCTCCAAATATTCGCATTTCCTTTGCGTCTTATCTCAGGAGGTTCTCATGAACACTACTAAAAAGTTACAGCAGGCCAAACTTGACCAGTGGGCTGTCCTTTGCAAAGAACAATCCCAAAGCGGTCTGACCGTCAGGCAATGGTGTGAGCAGAACGGCTATACCATTTACACCTACAACTACTGGAAGCATCGTCTGAAAGAAAACTATGTAGATTCTGTTCTCCCCGACATCGTTCCTCTTACTTCACAGACACCTGCTCCATTACACGAATTGCGCAATTCGCGCGAATCGGCCGACTCGTGTATTAACAACACGATCTCTGTCACTATTTCTGGTGTCAGCATCTCTCTCGATCCTTCAGCCTCTGACGAGATGCTCTGCCGTATCATTACGGCTCTGCGCCATGCTTAGGGATGCGGATCCTTCCTCCTTCTCCGCCATCTATGTAGTCTGCGGCTGCACGGATATGCGCTGCGGCATTGATACCCTTGCTTCCATCATCGAGACACGGTATTACCTGCCCCTCTTTGTTCTGAACACCCTGTTTCTCTTCTGTGACAGACGTGCTTCCAGGATCAAAGGGCTCCTCTGGGAGGGGGACGGGTTCCTTCTCTTTACCAAACGTGTAGAAGACGGACATTTCTCCTGGCCCCGCAATTCTGCGGAAGTCAGAAAACTCACACTGGATCAGTTTGACTGGCTGATGAAGGGCTTCTCCATTGATCCCCTCATCAAAGATCACCATCCTTCCCATGCATCCTGAGTTTGTGCAAAACTGAGAAATTTCTGACCTGCTTTTCGGTCTTTCTACTGTGCCCGTGGGGCTCTGCATGACCTTTTTGATACCTTGTATCAGGTCTTTACAGACTCCTACGGGTACAGTTCTTTTTTTCTTTCTGCCTCTGTATTTCCCACTCTGCTTCCCGTTCTGGATTCGTTCTGTCCATAGTCATAATGACGAGCATCCCGTTCCCCGAAAGTGGCATATTTACGGCATTTCTGATATAATACTTACAGAAATGAAACGAGGTGCAACATGACAGATTTCGCCAGTCTTACCGAAGAACAACTCAATCAGATGGACAAGCACGTCCTCATTACCATCATCAAAGGTCTGCAGCTTCAGCTGAATTCCATCAGCTCCTAGCTGGCGTTTCTTACGGAGCAGATCGCTCTTATGAACCAACGTTCCTTCTGTCGTAAGACGGAAAAAGCGGATCAGATGCACTAGCTGTCCCTCTTTGAAGTCTTTAACGAGCCTGAGTTTTTCTCTGATGATTCTGATGATCCCGAAGTGTCCGAGATCATCGTCTCTTCCCATACCAGAAAACCCAAGACTCTCCAGGAAGAGAATCTCAAAGGTCTTCCTGTTCGTGTCTATGAACACGAATTGAAAAAAGAGGAGTTGGACAGGCTGTTCCCTAATGGCTACAAGGAAATGAAACCCGTTGTGTATAAGCGGTTATCCATCATTCCCCAGACCTTTCTGGTGGATGAGCCCCGGATCCACCAGTATACTTCCAAAGACAATGACGGCAGGATCATCAAGGCGAAGCGCTCACCGGATCCCTTCCGTAACAGCATTGCCACTGCTTCTCTGGTAGCCGCCATCATCAACGGGAAGTTCAACAATCATCTTCCTCTGGAAAGGCAGTCCCGCTGCCACAAAGACAGCGGCGTAAATCTCGAGACAAACACCATGTCAACTGGATGATGCTTGCCTCTAAGCAGCATTTTTCCATCCTGTATGATGAGCTGCACAAATGTCTCTCTGACTGCAGGGTTATCCATGCTGACGAGACCCCTTTTGAAGTCATCCGCGACGGCAGGAAAGCCGGTTCCAAAAGCTTCATGTGGGTATACCGGTCAGGCGGGTATGATACGAAATTCCATCCCGTCGTCATCTACAATTTCCAGAATACTCGGAAAGCAGATCATCCCGGGCAATTCCTGAAAGACTATTCCGGCTTCCTCGTTACTGACGGGTATCAGGTCTATCATTCCCTCGAAAAGAAACGGGATGACCTGCAGGTGCCCGGTTGCCGGAACCACGCCAAAAGGTCTTTTGTCGAATATATCAAGGCAACAGGCACTGAAGGTATGGACGGAACGGTTGCTGCACAGGCAGCAAATCCGATCTCCGAGATATTTCATCTGGATCACCGATGCGGTGACTGCACAATCAAACAACGTGAAAAACATCGTCAGCTCGTCGTCAAGCCTAAAGTTGATGCTTTCTTTGCGTGGGTGAAAGATACCATGCCGAAAGTTTCTGCCGGCAGCAATACCTATAAGAGCCTTCAGTAC
>CAYTRJ010000096.1:0-6967 GCA_964440185.1 uncultured Faecalimonas sp.
CAGATAAGATTTGTGATCAAATCTCTGACGCTGTATTAGATGCATTATTAGCACAAGACCCAATGAGTCGTGTAGCATGTGAAACAGCTGTAACTACAGGTTTAGTCTTAGTAATGGGTGAAATTACTACAAACGCATATGTGGACATTCAAAAAATTGTTCGTGAAACAGTAGATGAAATCGGATACAACCGTGCAAAATATGGTTTCGACGCACATACATGTGGTGTTATCACAGCAATTGACGAACAATCAACAGACATTGCGATGGGTGTTGATAAAGCATTAGAAGCAAAAGAAAATAAAATGTCTGACGAAGAAATCGAAGCAATTGGTGCTGGAGATCAAGGTATGATGTTCGGATATGCTTCAAATGAAACAGAAGAATTTATGCCATATCCAATTTCTTTGGCTCATAAGTTAGCTTTAAGATTAACAGCAGTACGTAAAGATGGAACACTTTCATACTTACGTCCAGATGGAAAAACTCAAGTAACAGTTGAATATGATGAAAATGGTGTTCCAGCTAGATTAGATGCAGTAGTATTATCTACACAACATGATCCAGATGTAACACAAGAACAAATTCACGAAGATATTAAGAAACATGTATTTGACGTAATTCTTCCAGCAGAAATGGTTGATGAAAATACAAAATTCTTTATTAACCCAACAGGACGTTTCGTAATTGGTGGTCCAAACGGGGACAGTGGTGTAACAGGACGTAAGATCATCGTTGACACATATGGTGGAATGGCTCGTCACGGTGGTGGAGCATTCTCTGGTAAAGACTGTACAAAAGTAGACCGTTCTGCAGCTTACGCAGCACGTTATGTTGCGAAAAACATCGTTGCAGCTGGATTAGCTGATAAATGTGAAATCCAATTATCATATGCAATCGGTGTTGCACAACCAACATCTATCATGGTTGATACATTTGGAACAGGTAAATTACCTGAAGATAAATTAGTAGAAATCGTAAGAGAAAACTTTGATTTAAGACCAGCAGGTATCATCAAGATGTTAGATTTGCGTCGTCCTATCTACAAACAAACAGCAGCATATGGACACTTTGGACGTAACGATTTAGATTTACCATGGGAAAAATTAGACCGAGTAGAAACATTAAAAGCATATTTATAATAAGAAGAAACACGAAGCGGATGGCGTAAGCTGTCCGCTTTTTAGGTTTAGAAAAAGTTTATAAATATTTCTTTTTGCTTTGCTGTATTAGATAAGTGTGCGTGGTATAATACAACTAATTATGAAATGAGGTAACAACATATGAAGTTAAAGACAAGACTAATTATTGGATTCATGGTTGTATCTGTATTACCATTGATTTTATCAGTTACAGTTATTTTTGGGTTTTGGCAGTTTAGAGTGGCTTCTTTTGAAAAAACATATGGAATTACAGGAGAAAATTACAGTATTTTGTCAAACCCAGTGAATTCATTGAACCAAATGATAGAAGGGACATATCAGCAATTAACAATTACTGCAAATCGTGATCCGGACAGTTTATTGGACGTACTATATTTAGATGATATTAATGAAGAATTAAAAGAAAAAAATTCATATTTATTAGTACGTGATAATGATCACTTATTATATGTAGGTTCGTCGGAAGCATCAAAAGTTACAGGAGTGCTTCCTATGTATGGAGAAGGAACGATATCATCAGAAAATGGTACATATCTTGGTGGAAAGGTACAAGTACTGTTAAAACAGATTGATTTTCAAACCTCGGATTATACCAAAGGAAGTGTATTTATTGTAACAGATGTGAGTGATATTGCTCCGGAAACAAAGAGCTTCTTTACCGATGTAATATTCGCAGTTGTTTTGATCTTGATGTTGACTGCAGCGATATTGGTGTATTGGATTTATCGTGGCGTTAATATTCCGTTAGGTGAGATGAAGATTGCAGCACAAAATATCAAAGATGGCAATCTTGATTATGAGTTGGAAGTAGAGACAGATGATGAAATCGGACAACTTGCAAGAGACTTTGAAGAGATGCGATTGCGCTTGAAAGAAACAGCAGCAGAAAAAGTTGAAAATGACAGACGAAGTAAAGAATTGATCAGCAATATTTCACATGATTTGAAGACGCCTATCACTGCGATCAAAGGATATGTAGAAGGTATTATGGATGGTGTTGCAGACACGCCAGAGAAAATGGAACGTTATATCCGTACTATTTATACGAAGGCAAATGAGATGGATCTGTTGATCAATGAACTGACATTATATAGTAAGATTGATTCCAATCGTATCCCCTACAATTTTAGCACAATTCCAGTAAATGATTATTTTGACGATTGTGCATGGGATTTGAAGATGGAATTGGAAGCACAGGGAATTGAATTTGATTACTTGAATTATGTAGAAGGCGATGTGAAGATTATTGCTGATGCGGAACAAATAAAGCGCGTTGTAAACAATATAGTTTCTAATTCGCAAAAATATATGAATAAAGAGCATAAGAAAATACATCTTCGTGTCAAAGATGTAGGAGATTTTGTTCAGATTGAAATTGAGGATAATGGAAAAGGAATTGGAACAAAAGAACTGCCATATATTTTTGAGCGTTTTTATCGCACCGATGCCTCTCGTAATTCCTCTACAGGAGGAAGTGGAATTGGTTTATCAATTGTGAAGAAAATCATAGAAGAACATGGTGGCAAGATTTGGGCAACAAGTAAAGAAGGAACAGGAACAATTTTATATTTTGTAATCCGAAAATATCAGGAGGTACCAGTAAATGAGTAAGATTTTAATTGTAGAAGATGAATGTGCAATTGCAGAATTGGAAAAAGATTATTTAGAATTAAGTGGATTTGAGGTTGAGGTCGCTAATGACGGAGAAACAGGTCTTCAAAAAGCATTAATGGAAGAGGATTATGACTTAATTATTTTAGATTTAATGCTGCCAGGTATAGATGGATTTGAAATCTGCCGTCAAGTACGTGCGAAAAAGAATATTCCAATCATTATGGTTTCAGCGAAAAAAGATGACATTGACAAAATAAGAGGTCTAGGTTTAGGCGCAGATGATTACATGACAAAACCATTTAGTCCTAGTGAATTAGTGGCACGTGTGAAAGCTCATTTGGCTCGTTATGAGAGATTGATCGGAAGTGCAGTGGAAGAGAATAAGATCATCGAGATTCGCGGGATTAAAATTGATACAACAGACCGTCGTGTATGGGTTAACGGAGAAGAAAAAACGTTTACAACGAAAGAATTTGATTTACTAGAATTCCTTGCATCACATCCAAACCATGTATATACGAAAGATGAATTGTTTAGTGAAATCTGGGATATGGAATCGATTGGTGATATTGCCACAGTTACAGTGCATATTAAGAAGATTCGTGAAAAGATTGAGTTTGATACATCAAAGCCACAATACATAGAAACGATTTGGGGCGTTGGATATCGCTTTAAAGTATAAGATGAATGAGGAATGAGAAAATGATTACAAGTACAAGTAACCCACAAGTGAAAAAATTATTGCAATTACAGAAGAAAAGTAAGATGCGAAATGAAGAAAAAGTATTCGTAGTAGAGGGGCTGCGAATGTTTGCTGAAGTGCCTGAAGAACGTGTAGAGAAGGTATATATTTCGGAATCACTGTATAATAAGAAAAAACAAGATTTGGATCTGAATAAATTTTCTGTAGAAATCTTATCAGATCATGTTTTTCAGCATGTTTCAGATACCAAAACACCACAGGGAATCCTGTGTATTGTAAAACAAAAAAATTATGATTTAAAAGAATTATTAAAGGTGAAGAATCCGCATTTTATGATTCTTGATAATTTGCAGGATCCAGGAAATTTAGGAACAATTGTCCGCACTGCAGAAGGCGCAGGAGTGGATGCAGTTTTTATGAGTAAGGACTGTGTCGATATTTATAATCCAAAGACGATCCGCTCTACAATGGGATCAATTTATCGTATGCCATTTTTATATGTGGATGATCTTTTAGAATTATTAGAAGAGTTAAAAACAGTTGGTGTACATTCTTATGCTGCACATTTAAATGGGAAAAATGCGTATGATGAAGAGTCTTATCAAGGTGGAACAGCACTTCTGATTGGAAACGAAGGGAACGGTTTACGAGACGAGATTTCAGAAAAAGCGGATATTTGGATCAGGATTCCAATGTGTGGTCAAGTAGAGTCTTTGAACGCAGCAATTGCAGCATCAATATTGATGTTTGAGGTAAGCAGACAGCGTCGTAAATAAAAAAATTGAATATTGTGGGGTTGACAGATTTCAAAAAAGGTGATAATATCCTATCCGTCGTTAATAAATGTAACAAATTCGTAACATTTTGTAATAAAAATGAATGAATTGGGCATAATATTGTAATATAAATGCAAGATTATGATTGTTACAGAAATTAGGAGGTTATTATGTTTTTTGGGAAAAAGAGAGTGATCATGAGTCTAGTACTTGCTGGCTGTCTTTCATTTACAGCAGAATTTGAAGTATTAGCTGCATCGCCACAATCTGAAGCTCAGGCAATCGAGACAATTCAACACGAAGAGAAGGTATCACCACTTGCAGAAGTTATGGAAGAACTTCCAGCAATGGCAGATATCGCAGTAGATACACAAGAATGGTACGGGAAAGCATTGGCAAATACAGACAGTGAAGCTGATATTTATGACAAAGCAGAAGGTACTGTAGTAGGAAAGATGTATAGCAATACAATTCTTACGGTTTTAGAAGAAGGAGATACTTGGACAAAAGTTTCTTCAGGAAATGTTACAGGCTATGTGCCAAATGGAACACTCCTTTTTGGAAGTGACGCTGTAGAAAGAGCGGAATCGGCATGTGGGAATGGAACAAAAGATGCAAAGACATTAGAAGAGATTGAAGCAGAAAAAGAAAAAGCAAACAATCGTAAATTAATGGCAGCAATCATTTTCTGCGAAGCAGGAAATCAGTCATACCAAGGAAAAGTTGCAGTTGGTTCAGTAATTATGAATCGTATTAATAGCAGCAGATTCCCAAACACTTTAAAAAGTGTTATTTACCAACGAGGACAATTTACGCCAGCTATGACAGGAAAGTTAGGACGCGTATTGGCATCAGGAAATATTCCACAATCATGCTATGACGCTGCAGATGATGCAATGAATGGTGCCAAACCATTAGGTAATGTATTGTATTTTAACACTGGTCACGGAAAGATCAAGTTAGGAGATCATTACTTTAGTTAATAGGGGAGTTTATTATAAGAAGTAGGACAGTTGTTCTGCTTCTTTTTTTGTTAACAATATTGTAACTTGCAGTTTCTTGCATTCTAAAAATGAATATAGTATTATGAGGTTAAATCAAAGAATTGAAAGAGAGGCGAGCGTGTGGAAACAGTATTTTGGTTAGTTTTATTTGTAGCTCTTTTGATAATCGAGATCTTTACATTGGGATTGACAACGATATGGTTTGCAGGAGGTGCATTGGTTGCAGTATTCCTATCATTTATCGGATTTACGACTCCCATACAAGTAATTGCTTTCTTGCTAGTATCAATTTTATTATTGCTTTTAACAAGACCAATTGCAGTAAAATTTTTTAATCAAGAGCGTCAACGGACAAATGTTGAAAGTCTGATTGGAATGAAGGCGATCGTATTGGAAGACATTGACACTTTACGAGGAACAGGACGTGCGGAGGTAAATGGATTAGAATGGTCTGCGAAGACCGATAATACGGATGAGGTCATAGCCGCAGGAACAGTGGTTGTGATTGAAGGAATCCAAGGTGTGAAACTTATTGTAAGAAAACAGGAGGTATAGTGTATGGAATATATTGTGAAGGGTATCGGAATTTTATTAGTTATTATTTTAGTTTGCTTGTTATTATCTTGTGTAAAGATTGTACAACAGGCACAAGCGCTTGTTATCGAAAGACTTGGTGCTTATCAAGCAACTTGGGGTGTTGGATTACACTTTAAGATTCCAATCATTGAACGTGTAGCAAGAAGAGTAGATTTGAAAGAACAAGTTGTTGATTTCGCTCCACAACCAGTAATCACAAAAGATAATGTAACAATGCGAATCGACACAGTTGTATTTTATCAGATTACAGATCCAAAATTATTCTGCTATGGGGTTGCAAATCCTATTATGGCGATTGAAAATTTAACAGCTACAACACTTCGAAACATTATTGGTGATTTGGAATTAGACCAAACATTAACATCCAGAGAAACAATCAATACAAAGATGAGAGCTTCTCTTGACGTAGCAACAGACCCATGGGGAATTAAAGTAAACCGCGTGGAACTTAAAAACATTATTCCACCTGCAGCAATTCAAGATGCGATGGAAAAACAAATGAAGGCAGAGCGTGAACGTCGTGAAGCAATCCTTCGAGCAGAAGGGGAAAAGAAATCTACAATTCTTGTTGCTGAAGGTAATAAGGAATCTGTGATCTTGGAAGCAGAAGCGGAAAAACAATCTGCAATTCTTCGAGCAGAAGCAGAAAAAGAAAAGAGAATCAGAGAAGCTGAAGGGGAAGCTGAAGCAATCTTGAAAGTACAAAAAGCAAATGCAGATGGTATTCGATTCTTAAAAGAAGCGGGAGCAGATCAATCAGTACTTACAATTAAGAGTTTAGAAGCATTTGAAAAAGCAGCAGATGGAAAAGCAACAAAGATTATCATTCCATCTGAATTACAAGGAATTGCTGGTTTAGCAAAATCTGTAGTAGAAGTTGCAAAAGAACAATAAAGATGACGTGAGGAGTATGCAAGATGCATACTCCTTTTAAGTATGTAAGACTGAATTTATGATATTGAACAAACGGAAGAAGAGTGTTATTATAACAAAATAATAAAAAATTAGGTAAGATCGAAATTTATATTACTGAAGTGTGTGCATATTTTTATGGGCATCAGAAAGGATAGAAAGATGAATTTAAAAGGACGTCATTTTTTAACATTGAAA
>CAYTRJ010000097.1:0-6967 GCA_964440185.1 uncultured Faecalimonas sp.
ATTTTATGTCAACAGAAGCAGCCATTTCCCATTACATTTTATTTATCTTTAAATAGTAAATAATGTTATCGTAATGCATCCCCGCTTCAATTGCATTTCTGATATACTCTACTGGTACGTTGTTGATCAGTTCTGTTGGTGAATACAGAGATGCTCCAAAACATTGAAAAAAACTTTCTATCTCTTCAAGACTGTTGATACCAAGATAGAACGCTAACACCAGTGGCACATACAGATCATAATTTAATGGATAGATCCCACGGACAACCGTCGTCCATCGTTTGGAGTCGATCTCTGCTTTATATCTTGCCTGTGTAAAGGAATACGGTTTTCTTACCAGTTTAAAATTAGATTTTACATGATCTTTTAACTGACCATTTTCTATCATCTTCATTATGGTGAGGAACTTTTGATAAGGCATATCCACGTCTTCATCCACTTCAAATGCGCCATCATCCATATAATACAACTTGGTCTCTTTTAATCTTTTCTGTGTCAATACTTTCAATTGCTCTATCTGAGAGACCCGTGCACCCTGTAAAATAGATAAGGCAGAAAGTTCCACACTCTTTGTGCTTTTGTTTATTTCAGAATGTTTGATCGTATTGTCATATATAGAATAATCTGGTTTCCATTTTTGAAACTGCTTGATCTCTTTTTCCAGATTTATTGAATACGACATATCTTCAAACTGCTTTATGGTCATGTTCGCCACGATACCCAGTTCATAAAGAAGACCCAGTTCTTTCAATTTATGATAAATATATCCCAGATTTGGATATCTGTCTCTGTATTCTTTGACTGCCGCTTGTGATATGTCCGAATATAAAAGTTCTTGCAGTTCCTTATCAAAACTTCCTGTAAGTGCTAGCGACTCCTGCGCCCTCATATTGATCTCTTTTAATTTATCTACCATGCTCTGTTTCCTTTCCCTCCAAATTTGTCATCTATGCATATTTTAGCATAGTCAGAAATGAATTTACATATTCTTAGGTGCTTTTTGGAACCTATTTTTCCTTTTTTCTTTCTGATACAGTTTAGCCATGAACAGTGCTAGCCTGTTCCTTTTACTTTAAAACAAGCATAAAAATAGATCATTTAACGAAAGGAAAAAGATATGGAAACAACAACTAAGAATATTGAAAACACTCAAAACACTAAAACTACTGAAGCTACTCAAAAAACTACCAAAAAACACAAATTAAAAGTCTGTGAAGTATGTCAGCAATTGCCTTTCCTCACCGAAGATGCGATCAAAACGGCTTTAAAAGACCATAAAAACTGTATTGAACGTTATGCTTATATTTTACACGACAAAGATACAGATGAGAATGGAAACCTCAAAGCCCCTCACTATCATGTGATCATCCAGTTCAAACGTGACGATGGACGCATGATCGAACACATTGCAAAATGGTTCAATGTAGAACCACAATATGTGAGAAAGAGCACTTCAAAATCAAAACATAAGTTTCTGGATATGGCAAAATATCTGATCCATAAAAATGCAGAAGAAAAGTATCAATATGAAGAATCTTCTGTTACTGCTAACTTTGACTACAAAGAATTTATCAATCAAGTGTCGGCTTCTCAGAAAAGACAGGATCTTATGGAACGAATCATATCTGGTGAGATCACACCACTTAATTTTACAGACCTTATCAGTCCTGACGACTACGATAAATACAAAAAGACCATCCAAAATATGTTTGATTACAAACGAAAAAAAGATACTTCCGTTTCACGCAATATGCAAGTTATTTATATCTGTGGAAAAAGTGGTTCTGGAAAGACTACCTATGCAAAGGAACTTGCAAAAAAACATGGACTTATTGCTTTTATCTCTGGTTCAGGAAATGATTTTTTGGATGGATATAATGAGGAGCCTTGTATCATATTGGATGATTTCAGAGGTGGAAAACTACCATTTAATGAACTTCTAAAATTGTTGGATAACTACCATAATAGTTCTGTATCTTCTCGTTACAACAACAAAGATATCCAACATTGTAAATTGATGATCATTACCAGTGTCCACACCATCCATGAATTTTATTCCCAAAGCTGTCCTGTCGATAGCGATGAACCGTCTTATCAATTAAACCGCCGTTGTGAAACTTATATAGAAATGGATGACCAGGCAGTTAAAGTGTATCGATTTAATAAAACTACGGGGCATTATGATTTTGTGGAGCAATGCAAAAATCCAATCCTTGACAAGATACAGGCTCAAAATACGTCACAAAAATTAACAGACGAAGAATTACTTGAATCACTGGGTTTAGAACCAAAACCACCAGTTACAACACCTACAGTTACAACACCTACAGTTGCCACGCCACCAGTTACGGCAACAACTACTACAACGCAAACAACCACTACAACACCATCACCAACAACTGCGACACCAACCACTACACCGACAAGAAAAAAAGCAACAGCTGAAGCGAGAAAAGACCTGGATTTTGAATGTCCATTTTAAAAGTTTTTTATTTTTGCGGGGAAGGGGGAACTTCTTCCCTTTCCCACCTTTTCTTCTGTTCTGTTCCTTTATTTCTCTTACTTTTTACGCATTCCGCAGAAAGACGGGCTTGTCCTTTCTGCGGACTCCATAGGAGGAAAATGGGGAGCAGAACGTAAGAAAACACGTGAGAATGGAATAGAAAGCAAATTCGTCCGTCCATTTTGTGCCAGTAAAATGGGTGGACGAATTTTTAGCATTTTTTTGATTTTTTAGTTATATATTTTTACTTTCTATCTATACTCTTGATGAGAAGATGAAAAAACTCCATAACCGAGTTCATTTTCATTTTCTCTAAGCATGGAAAGACACAGATGATATCATTAAGACAATATTACTCGCCACCCTACCATCTCCGCGATGGTCTGGGGTGCTCGCATCAGACTTCGGTCCTGCCGCATGCGTCTGAGACCACGGCCCTGTTGCTACGACAACACGGCAACTGATACGAGTCCGCTCGTAATATTGTCCCAGAACACGAGGAATCTTATATGATCAAAAAAGACTATAAAACGGTTCTTGCATTAAACGGTTTTCGTGTTTGTGGAAATATGAACGAAGAAGCCCTATTGACCATCATTTCCCGATCACGCATCAAACGTTTAAAAAAAGAACATATCATTGAAAAAGTAAGTTATCAGGACAACCATATTTCCAGAAGCAGAAACCAATCTACCTATCGACTTACGGAACACGGAAAACAGATCACACGAGAATTTACACACATGGGAAACTTCCAATCAGGACGTGGAAACGAACGACATAATACTGCTCTTGCAATGGAATATTCCAGACTTGATAACAAAGAAAAGCAATCTGCCATGAACGAATCTGACCTAAAAGAATATCTTTTGCAAAAACAGTTTGCATTAGAACGCGAAGGACGTTTGTCAGAAGCCAATGAATTACTTGAAAAAATGCAACGAATTTCCCTGCTCGATCTGACCTATACCAGCACTCAGACACAAGAACTATGTTGTGTAGAAGTAATCACAAAAAATTATAGTGTTGAAACCATCAACCGTAAAGAATATACTGCAACAGAGATCGTTCAAGCAGACTCTTACCAAGAAATACACATTTATTAGAAAGGAAGATACATATGAATACACAATTAACACCAGAAGCAAAAGATCAGTTATTCGAAAGAACAAAATATATCATTGTCGCCATCCACTGTTTATGTGGAGATAAAGTATTATATGCGCAATTGATCACATTATTGGAAGACATGCATCTTGCGAACACATCAACCACTCAGATCAGAGCCGATATATTGGCACTTATCAAAGGCGGATTTTTAAAGAAAAAACAAGTTTTATCCACAAACTCAAATATGCTCATGCTAACCGCCTATCCGCTGTCAAGATTGCTTAATATTCCATCCAGAGACGTGCCTGAAGTTGCCTCCTCTCAAAAAACAATTTTAGAAAGTATCTGCCGTACAGAAGTCATTATCAATTTGTTAAGAGCACTACGAGCAAAAAACAAAATAATAGAACCTACTGACACCGAATATATCCTTTCCTATATGGATCATCGAAATAGTACCCTTTGTTTTTCTTTGAAGGATATCAATCTATATCTGAAACAAATGATAGATTATTATGGAACTTTACTCAGTGAAGATTTCCATGACGACTATAAATACTTAGAAGTGATCCGTATGCAAAAATCCAATGCTCTGTCAAAAGGAAATGAACATGTCATTGATCCTCATTGGTTAGAGATAAAAGAAACACACCAAGCCTTACAAGACACCATGTCCACTGATATGCAAAATCAAACCTTATACAATATTGCCAATCTAAAAAATTCTTCTGCCGACATCAGTAGAATGATAGTCGAAGACGACGGACGTCTCCATATTCAGATAGCCATTTATGATAATGGAAACTTAACTTTAGAACGTATCGGAGCACTTACTTCTTACGTCTTCCTTATGTACAGCAAATATACTATTCACTACGAAAGACCAATCCTTCATGTAAATGTGATCTGTAGTTGCGAGGAAATAAAAAATGAATTAGAAGAATGTGCACAAAAACCTGTCCGTAATTTTTATGGCATGAGAGACGCAACCCGCTTAACACAAGAACTCCTTTCAAATGGTGTGCGTGCTCAGTATCTTGAAAACATTGTCGTTTCTTTCCGAGATTTAAGTATATCCGACAAATACAATATTTCCTATTATTAAATATTTTTCCACACAAAAAACAAGGCGTCGATCAAGATGCCTTGTTTCTTTTTTGCCGCGCTGTCTACTGTAACGAATCCGCAAACTGTGTAAAGAGGGTGAACTCTTGACACCGTTTGCTTAATTCGTTCCTTGACACCCAAGCGGCTCAAGGAGAGGTCTTCCTCTCAGAGGACCTCTTCCATTATTTGCTCTTTTCAACTGGGGGCTGTCCTAAAATCTGAAACTCTTCACATTGTACTTGGATCCCGCCTTTATACACCTTTTCACCGTCGATTTCTTTTGTGTACACATTATTTTTGATCATGCAGCTCAACAACAACTGGGTCCCTTTCGTTGTATATTGTTCTAACAGATCGCAGATCTTTCCGAACAGTGTGATTGGTATAAAGTCAGCATTATCTGTACCGTTCTGAATTGCAAGTGTAAGATTGCCCACATTTGCTATTCTTCCTTTTTCTTTGTAGGTCGAATATACCTTAACTTCCTTTGCAACATATCCGCGCAGAATTACAGTCTGGTTAATGGTCTTCATCTTATTTTCTCCTTTTCAAATTTGCCTTTTTATTGTGTTTTTCTGGAACCTAATTCCATATTTTTTAAACATACAAGACTATACACAAAAGAAAAAGAATTATAACTAAAATCGTAAAATTTTTTCAAATAATTGGGTGCCTTTTGGTATCTAGTTTATGGATTCCATTTCTTCTAAACTAAAACTGAACTTGATAAATAATTTTAGTTTGAAAGAACATGGCCATGTTCATATTCAAAGAAAGGACGAATATGAACACTTTAAATAAATTTAGCAATTTGACATTAGATGAAATAGAAACAGCTTTAAACAGCTTGAGATCAACAGATTTATCCCTTATACTATCAACTGAAGAGGTTGAGTCGCAAAGGGAATTACTTATGAATGCGAAACAACAAAAAATACTTGAAACATACCCTATCAGGATCTGGCAGGCATCCAACGGAACATGGAAAGCCCATATTCCAGATAATACAAAACCAAGAAATCGAAAGGTCATACAGGGTAGCACAAAAGAGAACCTTGAAAACAACATACTAAAAGACTACAATTTACGGAAAAATACCCGTCTTATTTTTTCAAATTACTTCCTTTACTGGCTTTTTACTTACAAAGCAAATTACGTTCACAGTTCAACTCTTGAACGATATAGTAATGATTATGTAAGACTCATCAAAGGTACTAAACTAGACTCCATGAAGATCACTACGATCAAACGAAAAGACGTTATGTATTTCATCAATGATGCGATCAATCAGCATGAACTAACCACAAAAGGCGTACGAAATTTAAAAACCTTACTAAACGGAGTCTTTGAATTAGCTGTTGATGAGGAAGAAATAAAGGTCAATCCTATGGCAAATTTAAAGATCAGAAATTCTAATATAAAACCTGAAAAATTAAAACATGCTGATACAGAAGTATTTAACGAAGACGAACAACAGCATCTTATTAAATGTATATATGCAAACTATAAAAATTACAAACCGATCATTTCACTTGCAATCTTGCTGAACTTTCAACTTGGACTTCGTGTCGGCGAACTTTGTACATTAAAAAGGTCAGATATAGACTTCAAAACTCGTACAATCAGTATACAACGAATGGAAGATTGTCACAGACCTGTAAAAGTAGAAAACGGAAAACTAGTAAAAGAAAAGACCGTTCATCAAGTTGTCGAGGGACGTACTAAAAAAAATTCTAACAGAGTCCTTGACCTAACAGATGAAGCACTATATATCATTGAACTTACAATCGATTTGGTAGATCAAATGGGAATTTCAACCGAATTTCTATTTCCAGATAAAAATGGAAATCACACAATCCGTCAACGAGTCAATGATTGTCTTGCACATTATTGCGAGGAATTAAATATTCCCATAAAATCAAGTCACAAGATCAGGAAGACCGTAATATCCAATCTTGTTTCCAAGAACTTTGATATCGATGAGGTAATGAGACACGCAGGACATTCTAACAAAACAACAACATATAATTATTATGTTTTTACTGTTCATACAAATGAAAACAGACAAGAAAGACTAACTTCTGCTCTTTCTTCCAACTGTTTTAAACATAGTCAACCCGATGTCAACCCAAATTTCTAAACAAAAAAAATAGAGAGAAACGTTTAAAATTCAACGTTTCTACCTACTTTCTTAAGTGAAGCATCGGGGATTCGAACCCCGGACAACTTGATTAAAAGTCAAGTGCT
>CAYTRJ010000098.1:0-6942 GCA_964440185.1 uncultured Faecalimonas sp.
AATACAACACGAGCTATGGCTCATCTTCTTATAAGCCGCCTTATCAATACACCGCTGCAAGCTATCCGACATCCGCTCCAACACCAGGAACAGATGTCGGCGTAGGTTGTAGTTTAAGCTACTAATAAAAACAAAACGTGCATCCGCTCCCAAGCGGATTGCCCCATCGGTTTTAAGTTTTTTCGGACTAGCCCGTTCTGCCTTAACTTTTGGAGGATTATTTTTATTTCTTTGAACATATAAGGAAAGATGAGAAGAAGCTCAGGGTAAACTTTGTGCGCGGGGGGATTAAGGGCGGCGCGGGTGTGCGGGTGCGATGCGTGGGAGATGGAGAACTGCGGAAATAAGTCAAAAGCCGCCTGTCTTGAAAGTGTTTAGCTCAATAAAACGCCTGGAAGTTCCTCTGAGGAAAATTTGCATTGATTAGCACGTAAGCGTGAGCAATGACAGTCTTATCAGATAGAATTTCTATTTTTGGGTGCTTTGTGATTGTGATTTCGTTCGTGCTTGAATCAATAATAAGTTCGCCGGTGCGATAGTCCTTATTTTGTTCGGGTGAGCTTTGTCTGCATCCATTGAAATATTTATAGAAGTATTTGTATCCGTCTTGATATAGTTTTATGAATTCTATCATTTTATGTTATCCGTATTTTGCGACTGTCTGGAGAGAAGAATTTTTGTTCGCCGCTCCTTCTCCGCATCCAGCGTCCGTATCATTTCCGCTTTGAGTGTCAGGCACATATCAATAAACCCCTTTTTATGAGAAAAATATCTATCGGGCTGTCCTTCTCTATCCAGTTGAAATGGGTGAGCAAGTTTCATTTCATTGCAGGAAAGAGTTTGGTGACAAAATGACAACTAACTTTAGAATTACTTTTTGCACCAATAATATTCGCAATATGTGCTCTTCAAATAAATTGCTGCTGTTGAAGTGTTTGCTAAGTCTGTTGGAGAAATTGACTTGCCATCAGTATATTCACTCGAATTTGTATAATACCAAGTTTCTGTGTCATTGAATGTTACGGATGTAAGCGGACATTTATAAAAAGCATATTTTCCAATTTTATCCAAATTACTTGGAATAGTTATACTGGCAAGACTTGTACAACCTGAGAACACATAGTGACCTATGCTTATCACGCTGTCTGGAATTGTCACACTTGTAAGTTCTGTACAGCTACTAAATGCATAGTCTTCTATAACTATAACACTGTTTGGAATTATTATACTCTTAAGACCTGTGCAACCATAGAATGCATAACTGTCTATATATGTCACGCTGTCACCGATTGTTATGTCTGTAAGCTCTGTACAACCAAGGAATACGCTGTTTTCTATAGTCGTTACGCTGTCTGGAATTGTCACATTAGTAAGCCCTGTACAGCTACTAAATGCTGAATAGCCTATCGTTTTAACAGTGTCAGGGATAGTAGAATTCTTACAACCTTTTAACAGAGTGTTTGAAGATGTTTCAATAATAGCGTTGCAGTTATTTCTACTGTCATACACAGTGTTACCATTTGCTACTTGTATACTCTCAAGGCTTGAACAATTACTGAAAGCTCCGTTTCCTATGCTCGTCACTTTGCTAGGAATTGTTATGCCTAAAAGACTTGTACAATCTCGGAACGCCCAGTCTCCTATACTTGTCACGCTATCTGGAATTGTTACTTTTGTAAGGCTTTTACAACCGTCAAATGTGGCTTCATTTATCTTCGATACATTATTAGGAATATTTATATTTTCCAGGCTTTCGCAGCCACTGAAAACTTTAGTTTTTACGAATGTAATAGTATCCGGAATTATAATATCAGTAAGCGTACTACAGCCATAAAAAGAATAAGCATACAAACCTCTACCACCTGTTACAGTAACTTTTTTAAGTGCTGATGGTATGTAATATGTCGCATAATCAATGCTAGAATAATACTGAACTGTCTTTGTTCCGCCAGTATAAGATGATGTTCCGAAAATATACCCAAACAATCTACCAGTGGAAACAGTTGTAGTTGTTGCACTAGTTCCAACAAAAGGAATTGTTATTTCTTCAAGCGAAGAGCAGCCAGAAAATACACTAAAACCTATACCTGTTACACTGTCTGGGATTGTTATGCTTGATAGACCTGTGCAGTTATAGAAAGTATATTTCCCAATATATGTAAGTGTGTCTGGTAAAACTATTCCCGCAAGATTTGCATTGTTAAAAAAAGTGGCGTTTGTATATGCGGACTCATCAGAAATTAATGTAAGTCCAGTTGTATTTGACAAGTCAAGCGTAATCTTGTAACTCCCTGCTTTTATCGCAGTCGAAATCTCTTTAAGCAGGTCCTCGGTAAGTTCTCCGACAATATTGACTGTAGAATCTTTTGTCAAATTACTGATATATTCTGCTGCGGAATAAGCATCAACTGCATTGAAAAGCCATTTTGCATACAGCACAATATCGCCAGTAGTACCCTGCTCAACCTGACTAAGTCTTGTGCCAACATCAAAAGTTTCTGTTGCGTACCAGCCAGCAAATATGGTATTTTCTGTCGTCGTATTTGGCGTTGGAAGAGTAAATGTATCACTTTCCACTGTGTATGAAACAACAGCGTCATCCGTATTTTTAGCGTTTTCTTTATTCATGTTATACGTGATGTTATATGCAATAACATTCCAACGTGCATATAGTGTAACACTGTCCGTATAATCACCCACGCTCCAGCCTGTTATTATTGAAGTTGTATTTTGTGAGACAGACCACCCGATAAAAGTGTAACCAGTTTTCGTTGGAGATGTGCTGCTTAAATCAATACTTTCTGTTTCCTTGAAAGTCAAAGGTGACATTCCGCTGATTGAACTTCCATCCGAGTCTAGATAAGTGATTAAATGTTCATCTTTTTCAAGCCATGAAACAGAAATTACCTTTGTCATTGACTTTGTGATACCGTTATAAGTTGCACTCAAAAAAACTGTTATCGACTGTGACCAAAGCGTCGTATTCGCTCCTGTTACTGTTGCCGTGTTTCCACTTGAAGAAATTGAAGCGTATTCTGCTCCATCTGAAATCTTCCAACTATATGTTACATGGGAAGCATCATCCGAGCCTGTGAAAGACGGAATTGCAGTAAGAGCTGTACTTCCAGTCGCCGTAATGCTTGTTGTTCCGCTAATTGTTATTCCAGTCAATGTTGATGTTTCATCTTCTTCAATTTCAGTAGAACAACCTAGCACAATAAACAAAAAAGTTATTAAAGTGACAAATACAATAGTTCGAAATTGGCCTGTTTTCATACACAACTCCTTATCTATGATTTTAATTCTAATTCTATTGCACAACAACGTCATAGAATGTCGGTTTAGAAAAAATATTCCTATAAACAAGGCATTGCAGGAAGCTTCAGTTTCCTAAAATGGCTTGTTGGCACGCGGAAAGCGTGCATGTATATAAACAAGTTTGAGAATAAACTTGAAGTTAAATACGGATGCGATATTTTAGTAGCCGCATTTAAACATTCTGTTTTTTTTAGCATTTTTTTTGTTTCAGTAGTTCTTTCACAATCTAAATAAAAAATATGCTATAATTCTAGAATCACTCAAATTCATCTTAAAAGGGAAATCTGCAAAAATGACAAATACGCTGATAGACAACACGGAAGGCTTCAAGCTCGCGGACACAATACAGGAAGATATTGATGTAATTGAAGGACGAAAGTAGAAACTATGAACAAAGAGAGAATAGAGCTTAGGGCAAAAGCAAAACTGGAAGATTTTTTGGGGCAGTTAGGATATTTAACGCCAGAGCTTTCATCCAATGATAAGACCCCCAGCTGGGACGGTTTTGTCAGACTCTATAACAATGAAGAAACATCAGCCAAAGCAAACCTTGTAAAAAGGATACCCGTGCAATTAAAAGGTCATTTTCAGAATCCACCATACAATGAAAGCATAACATATGAAATTGAAGTGGATGACTTGAAAAATTACCTAAACGATAGCGGTGTGATTTTTTTTGTGGTTTATGTCGGTGAAAATGACTTTTATAAAATTTACTATAATACACTTACACCATTAAAAATTCGAAGATTACTAAAAGGAAAAGAGAAACAAAAAACAATATCTGTATATCTACAGAGTTTTCCACAGAATAATAAAAAAGATACGGTCGATATTTTTTATAACTTTATAATAGATATGGAAATGTCTCTGCCTAAATGGGACATAACTATAGAAGATGCTTTTAAAAACAAAATAAACGGCTATGACAATTTTTCTATAAAATACATAGGTATACAAAAACCTTATGAGTATTTTTTTAAGCATCCTGTAACGGTTGCACTGCAAAATTCAAGCATTGGAATGGCATTTCCTGTTGACACTTTATTTTTGCTATCTTTAACAACAACGCACAGGGAAACTATTACAGTGGCTGGCGAAAAATATTATGATGCATTCAAAATAACTAGACAAAAAGATGATAAACTTACGCTACAATTCGGAAAAAGTTTAAGATATAACTTTCAAAAATCTGAAAATACCATAAAAGCCAATTTTCATTTTGATATAAAAGGTAACCTATCGGAAAGAATAACAGACACAAGATTTTTGCTAGCATATTTAGAAAACAAATATATTGAGATTGCTGGGTGCAAAGTCCTTGAACTGAACTCTAAACAAATTGAAACAATAGATACAAGTTATTTAAAAAACAGTCTCAAATTTTATGAAAATGTAAATGCTTTGCTAATGAAGTTAAAAGTCCAGCCTGTCCTTGACTATGACAGAATTACAGAAAATGAGGGGAAAACTTTAGCACAACTCGTGAATACAGTCTTATTAGGGGCAACTTGTGTTCCAGAAAAGACAGACGTTCTTTATAAAATTCAGATAGCCAACATAAGAATCTTGCTTATAGCACATAAAATCGATGATAACAAATATACTATTATAAACTATTTTACAGATGAAAATAAAATTCAATGTGCTTTCACATATGATGATAAAATCATGTTCAAAATACCAAAAACATTTATTCTTAGCAAAGATGATTTCTGTACTCTGGACAATATTGATTACGATATGGTTTATAGAGATATTGCTAATTCTCAAATCTCCAAAGAATTAAAAGAATACACATATTACTATATGCAGAAAATGATTGAAGGATACAAAACAAGGACAAAAGAAAAAAAAGAAATGTATGAATGCATAAAACAAGCAATTACATACCTTAAAAAAAATGTAAAAGAATTTGATTATACGGTGCTTGAAAGAAAGCTATAGTTTTTTAAGATAATTTTTTAATTCAAACAAAGGAAAACTTATTATGGAAAATCAGAATATTGAATATAAAGAATCTTGGCGCGATGAATACTTGAAATGGATTTGTGGTTTTGCGAACGCGCAGGGCGGAACAATTTATATTGGAATAAAAGACGATGGCAGCGTATGCGGAATTCCTGAAAAAGATTCAAAGAAACTTATGGAAGACATCCCGAATAAAATTCGAGATGCACTCGGTATTATCGCAGAAGTAAACCTTGTGCAGAAGAATAATAAAAATATTCTCGAAATTAAAATAGTGCCTAGCCAGTTTCCTGTGAATTACAAAGGCGAATATCATTACAGAAGTGGAAGCACAAAGCAGCAGCTAAAGGGAAATGCCTTGAATTCTTTTCTTATGGAAAAGATGGGTATAAGCTGGGAAAGTGCAGCAGTGGAGAATATAACCCCAGAACAGCTGCCGGACGCTTCTTTTGATATTTTTAAGGAACAGGCCATGAAACACAACAGGCTTGCGGAAGATGATGTCAATCTTTCTAAAAAAGAACTCCTTGACAAACTGCAGCTCCTTACAGCTGATGGAAAACTTACAAGGGCAGCATATCTGTTATTTGCGAAAGACCCTAACAAAGTTGCTTTTAATTCATTTATCAAAATCGGCTACTTTGAAGGTTCTGACATTTTGTTTCAAGATGAAGTGAAAGGCTCGCTCTTTGAGCAGGCAGACAAATGCATTGACCTGATTTTTACAAAATATCTTAAGGCGACTATTACATACGATGGAAAAACGCGCATTGAGACTTTTCCATTCGCCTATAGCGCACTCCGTGAGGCAATTTACAATGCTATTGTCCATCGAGCTTACAACTATATGAATCCAACACAAATCCGAATCTATTACAACCAAATAATAATTTCAAACGATGCAGCGAACATAGTTGAAGGATGGACAGAAGAAAAACTTTTTCAAAAGCACAAATCTGTAAAGTATAATCCTCTGATTGCGGATGTTTTTTTCAAGGCGGGCTATATAGAAACATGGGGACGAGGAATCCAAAAAATATGTGATGCCTGCAAAGAAAATGGAAACCCTGCTCCGCACTATGAAATTGATGAAAATGATTTTACTGTATCTTTTGAGGCGGTTAAAGGAACTGCGAAAGACGGGCTGATTTATAAAGAAAATCTTGCTCCTGGACAAAACACTAAAGATAAAGAGAAAACTGACACTCAAGATGTCACTCAAGGTGTCACCCAAGATGTCACTCAAGATGAGCTAAGTGAAAAAATAAAAAAACTAGTTATTGAAAACAACAAAATCACACAGGAGCAAATATCAAAGCAGCTTGGTATCAGCAGACGCACAGTTATCCGCAAGATGGAGAAAATGAAAGACGTAAAATTTGAGGGAAGCGGATTCAGCGGGCACTGGACTGTTGAAAAAAACTGAACTTCATAAACCAAATAACATAAAAAATCCATAAAAAAATTACTTCAATATTTTTACCCCCTCCTAGGGCTTTTTTGTTTTGCAAGGCGGGCAAAGGTTCTTAGCATTGCTTACTAAAGGTCTAAGAACGGCAGGGTAATTTCTGAAATTAAGCTGATTTCATCTCGAAATCAAGTTAATTTCGTTTTGAAATTAGGTTAATTTCACTTTGAAATCAAGTTGATTTC
>CAYTRJ010000099.1:0-6675 GCA_964440185.1 uncultured Faecalimonas sp.
CATGTAAGTCTAAAATTCATGCGTGGATAATAAACAGAGAACATGCCGGTGAATATAAGCAAATAATACAAAAGGCGGAAACAGCACAGAAAGCACTCGATGAGAGAAAAGAAAATCCGCAATTTCAATTTTGCAATGAACTGGAAAGCTTGGTGAATCTCATAGAGGAGGGGTATCATTTCAATGTTGAAGACAACAACGGTGTATATGATAGGAAAGCATCGATAAGCGGCGTGTAATCGTCGAATAGAACCGTAGAGTAAGTATTTTATGCATGAATGATTATGAGAGGTATCGGGACAAGGATGAGATATGATGTTTTGTTATATACGCGTGGAATAGCAAAAGAAGAAGATTATAACTGGTACAGATGTCCGGCGTATGTTAATAGGAAAGAGTTGCATGGCTATTTACAGCCGTTAATTGACTATGTAAGAAGCTGTACAAGAGAGACAAATCGGATATGGGAAAAACAATATCTGTTTTTGAATTTGGAGAATTGCTCAGTAATCATCAGACTCTATGAATCGGAGTACACCGATTTTTGCGGCAGAAATATATTTGTTATGGAAGGCATTGCCTGCAGTAGTGATGACAGGAATTTTATGTTCAATGATCTGGTTAATGTGGTTCGATATTTCGAGGAGAGTCAGAAGAATATACAGCGTCGGGGAGAGAGTCATGTCATAGAGATTCCCGCGCTTGTTAATCCCAAGGCGGGTGGAACTGTTGATGAAGCAGGAATTTATGCAGAACTTGTCAGCTTTATCCAACGCTGTAGTACAGTATGTAATGTTTTTGTTGGTAATACGGAAAGTATACCCTCATATTTGTTTGAATGGTACCATTTTGCAAATATCAATTCTGAATCGGAAGTGATTTGCCGGCATGTTAAGCAGGAAATTACGGAGAGGAAAAATTATGATGTACAAATGGAAATGACAATGGGGAAAAAGTGGATTGCAGAGTATGCTTTGAAAGCCTGCGATAGAAGCGGTGATTCTGTTTATGCGAGACTGGAAAACGATTGTTTTGATACAAAAATAGAATATGCTGAGTTATATGCAGAGCATAGGCTATTGGATCATATTATGAATGTTTTGTGGGGCTGAGACAAATGGGACGTAGAATACCTTTTAAAATTTTGTATTATGGAATGGACAACGATCAATATCATATGAGGGGAGATTTTGATGATACGCATTCTGCTCTTTTTCAATATGAAAAAAATCTGGTGCACCGAATAAACAGATTCTATTTTTCGAAGCTGACAGAGGTTGAATTCGGGAAGGAAATAGAAAAGAATTGGGGTGTTGTTATTCATGACACTCATTTAGTGTTATTTACCCTGGGTGCTACAAGTTGGACTGGGAAAGGCTATACCTGCATAAAAGGGTTGGTGTTTGAAGAAAAGGATATACATGTGGTTTGGTTGAATCTGCGCGAGATCATCATGCTCATGAAAATGGGAAAAGCTTCGGACAGGTACGTTTTAGAAGATGATCTGTATGATCTTAGAAGAAAACAGGATGAAGTGCTGATACCTGACGAGATAAGCAGATTCCTTCGAAAAGATTTTATTCCCCAAAGTTTTGCATACACCAATCTGATAAATGAAATTTGGTCTCAGATTCCTGATATCTTTCGTGTGGAGCCGATCGTAGAATCAGAATGCAGCACGATTATCAGTAAAAGCACCTGGAATGTGGAATTGATGAGTTATGAGCAGGAATATCGTGACCGCTACGAAAAGTATGGGAAGCTGGCATTGGAGTACGAGATCCCGGATGTCAGAAAACGGCCCAGACAGGAAAATTACTTTAAGGAAAAGAAAAAAATCAAGATCGATATCAAAAACAGATCGGCGAATTGGAGACTGCATACGATCGCAAATCAGAAGCACTATGTAAGGTGGATAGAAATCCCTATGGATCATGTGAGCTGTGATGAATTGGAAAGTTTTTTTGCCGGCTTGAGAGAGTGGATTGACAAGGGTGACTGAGGATGAAAAGGATAGAATATTGTGAAAAATGTAAGGGTAATCCGTATTATGTGATCAAACCGGGACAAGGAAGGAAATACCGATGTCCTAAACCGGGGTGCGAATCATACCTCAGGGATACGTATGTTGAGGATGATGAATTGCGTAGGAAATATATACCAATGTCAGTATACCTTATGATGACAGAGGATCAAATCTCAAAAAGGGTGGGGGATTATCCAAAAACACAGGAAAATTGCAGGGACAATACCATTTCTAAGCATATAGAAGCATCGGTTCCTGAAAAGGAACCTCAGGTGCAGGCGCAGACGCAGGTGGGTAGCGAAACGTCAAAAGCCGATGAGTCTAAAAGTGCTCGAGAGCATGAACATCGGAAGGACAAGTCTGACATGCCGGCTTATGCTATGTCACCAAAAGTTAATAATGCTACGAAAGACAGATTGAGAAAAAAGAAAGATAAGAATCAAGCGTGGCATGATAAGGGAGAGGAACAAAACAGTCAGAGTAAAGCATCCGGTGAGCCGGGGTCTCAGATGCGCTTCATCAGAGAGAACAATAGATACATAAAAGGAGAAGTTATGGGCGCTTCACGTTCCGATACTTATCCGAGATCTATGTGGGAAAAGCTGTCTGAAAAAATACGTTACAGACAAAGGATGAGCGATGTACATAATACAGTAAAAATTAACGTCTGTGCGGAAGATGGGAACCTGGTAGCCGGTGATTATGTTGAAGTTATTTTTCATGGGGAGATGAGGGGCGGACTGGATGTGATTTCACAAGGTGCAAAAATCGAAGCATTCGGGAAGATGGTCAATGGCGGAAAGCAATTTTATGCGCACACGATTAACTATGATGATAAGCCGGTTAAATTGGCAATAGAAAGCTCCGATTCCTTGGTTGTGGTTATGCCCATTCTTGTTGTAGCGTTGTTTGTCCTGTTGTGGCAGTTGATCCCGGATGGGATGACATTTCTTCAGGGAATGGCGTATTTCAAAGATCTGGTCGTCAGATTTTTCATTTGGGACATAATATTAACAGGAATGATCAGTATACTTCTCTATATATACACCAGAAGGGGATTATCTTCTCTGATGCGGAGGCTTCCGGAAATACCCTATAGAAGATGCTTCTGGCTTGGATTGGCATTATCTACAGTAATAACAGCGTTGATCGTATTTTAAGGGGAGAATTAATGGGGTACATAAATGATACTATAACGAAAAAAATTGAAACAATATACGACGAGATACAACAGTTCTATTCTACTGAGGTGTGGGAGGAAGAAGCTGTTTACTCGCAATCGGATATGATGTATCACAAGATAGATGTAATCAGATATGAGGAGGATGCGGATCAGGTATCTGTACTTATGGAAAAAATTCTGTGGGGATTACATTCCATGGATATGAGATTTTCTTTGATCTTGTATGGGAATGCGGAAGGCATCAGTCTGTATTTAGGAACACAGGAAGAAGACATGAATATGTTGAAAAATTGTGTAGATGCTCATATCCCCGGAGTGGAATATACTCGTGTGGATCAGGAATTAAGAACATATCGTGTCTCGGATATCATAAGTGAAGATAAAGCTTATACAGGGGGATTTGTGGTTGGTATTCCGTCAACATCAGATGAAAAAAAAGAGAATCATTTGATGGACAATATTGCGGAAGGAATGAGAGGAAGAGAATTCTTTTATCGGGTAGATGCAACACCTCAGCCAAGAGCTTGTGTTTTGCAGCATATGAATAAATGGAGTCTGCTCCTTGATGAAACTACGGAAAGTGCAAAACAACAGGTTTCCTATGTGGAATATGAAAAAACGATATCAAGTGAAAGAACGAAATATAAAGTAGGTAAGTGCGCGGAAATTTCTGAAGGGTACTGCGAGATGTTCCATGAAATGCTTTCGACAGGAGGATGGAGGGTAGTGTCCAGATTTGGATCATCGGATGGAGAGTCCAACTTTTTGCTGGCAGGGATTATTGTTTCATCTCTGGGGGATTCCGGAAGCTTGATTGAACCTATGCGTTCCGTTTATATAGATGATAATGGTGCCATTCGGGGCGATAAGTGTATTGACATGGAGGAAAGAGGCTATTGGATTGATGACAGGACAGTACTTGATATTATGCGATATAGCAAATATAGTAATTGGTATTCAAGTAGTCAGTTGGCACAATGTGTATGTCCGCCCATTTATGATCATTTTGGATTGTCCATACGGGAACAGTTTCGATTTGAAGTGTCTAAAACAGATGATGGTGATCTTAATCTTGGCAACATTGTTCATCTGGGGACATCGTCAAAACATGAGTATTTATTAGATGCGAATGAATTTAACAGGCATTGTCTGGTCGCTGGTCTGACGGGAGGCGGTAAAACAAACACGATCAAATCCATTTTGTGTAGTATGAACCAACAGAGAAATGACGTGAAAGCTTTGATCATTGAACCTGCTAAGCGTGAATATTGGGAATTGAGTAAACTGGGATTTTCTGATCTGAAAATATACTGTATTGGTGGAATGAATGATGGATATCGTGTCAACATATTTGAAAAGGTTGGAGATATTCCGATTCAGACACATATCGACTATGTATTGGTAGCGTTTAAGGCAAGCTTCATCATGTATACGCCTATGCCGTATGTATTAGAAAAAGCTGTCTATGCGATTTATGAAGATTGTGGTTGGAATATTGCCGAAAATACGGTAAAGAAGGAAGGTGTTTATCCTACAATAGAGGATTTGTATTATAAAATCCCTCAAGTAGTGGAGAAAATGGGCTATGATTCGAGGATGCAGCATGACCTGATCGGTTCCCTACAGGCGAGAATTCATTCTATGCGGGTTGGGGCAAAAGGCAAAACGCTGAACGTAAGTCAATCTGTAAGAATTGATGAGCTTTTGGAATCAAATACGATTCTTGAATTAGAGGATATTGCTGATGATGAAATCAAAGCCTTTATCATGAGCATGATCATGGTACAAGTGCTGGAATATCGTTCTCAGCAGCCAGATTCACAAAAAAAGTTAAAGCATCTTCTTTTGATTGAAGAAGCGCATCGTTTATTAAGGAATATCAGATCGGGTACAGGAGAAAATGCGGATCCGAGAGGTAATGCGGTTGAATTCTTTTGTAATATGCTGGCTGAACTGAGGAGTAAAGGACAAGGGTTTATTATTGCCGACCAGATTCCGTCAAAATTAGCACCGGATGTTGTAAAAAACACAAATATTAAAATTGTCCACAGAATGGTTGATGGGGAAGAAAGAAATCTTATCGGAAACAGTATGCATATGACGGAAGCACAAATAGAGGCGTTGGCTTCCCTGCGACAGGGATATGCTGCGCTATATGCGGAGGGGGATGAAAGACCGAAATTGGTACTTTCAAAATATGCAGGATCATTTATGGATGAAAGCAGGAAGGAATGGGGACGTGAGGAAGTTCTTGAACATTGTCATGTAAAGCAGAATGACAGCAATATTAAGAACAGTAGTTTATCAGAGGTGTGTGCCAGATGTTTTAGGGAATGTGATGGAACACGTAGTAAGCGGTTGTTGACTTCTGATATGAGAGGTTTAATCGATTCCTTGATTTCCGATTTGGACAAGTGTGAAAAATTAAGTGACCACTATCTTGATAAAATGTTTTCCATTTTGAGTGAAGAGGGAATCAGCATGCAGGAAGATGAGACAATAGTTAAATGTTTCTTTAATGAATTGACTGGCAGATGGAAGACTTCCGAATTGAGAAAAAGTAAGTTTATAGACAGAGTATATAAATATATGGGATTGGAGTGAAGGGATTGTTTGAAGGATTAGAATACGATTATGAGGAATTGGATGTACGCGAGAAGGTAGAAGAATTAGAAAGGCTGAAAGAACTGTATATGACGGAAGCCCTAGAGGAGCTTCTTGCGATTGGAGACCAGGAATTGATGGAAAATGCCATTGATACATCAGAGAATACTGAACAACTGCAAAAATGGAGGGAAAAGCTGTTGGAAGATGATGTAGATGAAACCCCGGATGCAAAGGAACTGGTACTGAAGAAGTGAAAGAGAAAGTAGAAGAGGTAAATATGAGTGCTCAGATTATGGATTCCATTATGATTAATAATGTTGAATGTTTTATTACCGATGTGACGGATTTCCGTAGGTTGTTTATACCGGATGAGTATGGATTAGATCCTACTATGCGTTGCACAGCATGCTATAGGGGTTATTGGTGCCGATATCAGATAAAGGATATGCAATTTCACTTAAAAGATTTGTGGATGTTCAATGGAAATGATCAATATCCGCTATTGAATGGAGTGGATATTTTAAGTAGGCGAAATGTTGCGCAAAGTCAGAAAGAGACTTCTAGTGTCATGGGGCATGAGAAGTATGCAGATGTAGATCTTTTAGTTCCGTATAGTGGAAAGATTCTTGTAGGGAAAGATGAGATATATCAGTATCGTAGAAAGGGAGGAATACAAAATTGCTGGGCTTATGAAACAATGCTGGAGTGTACCTTCGAGAATGGGTGTCTGGTATCACTATTAGATTATTCCCGTGTAGCTGAAATGATAAGAGACTACATTGATTGGGAAAGGAGTTCCGCTATGTTTGTAAAATATAGAGAAATACCAGAGGAATATTGGGGTAATCTTAAATGGGTA
>CAYTRJ010000100.1:0-6566 GCA_964440185.1 uncultured Faecalimonas sp.
TACGCCGTTTTTGGCACTTGAAACGGCTTGCACTTCCAAAAAGAAAAGCTACAAGGTCAAAACGAAAAACACCGATTAAAAGCCAGTTAATCGCACCAATAATAACAAGTGTCAAACTGGTATTATCACACCATCTCATTTATGTTTCCTCCTTTATTCTGATGTCTATTAGAATTATTACCAACTATTAGAAAACTATACAGTAGAAAGAAAATATTTATGACTGAAACAATTTATTATAGAAAATATTCCGATTATTTGAAAGAAAAATATGGCGTAAAAGTTTACAAACTGCCAATCAATTTACCAATTACCTGTCCGAATCGTATTCATGGACATGGCTGCAGCTTCTGTGCTGATGTAGGAACTGGATTTGAGGCAATGCAGTCTGTGCATTCTGTAACTGAGCAATTGCAACGTACTAAAGAACACATTATACCAAGGTACAAAGCAAAGAAGTTTATTGCTTATTTTCAGAATTATACAAATACCTATATGCCTCTAGATACATTTCGCAACTATATCGAGGAAGCAGCAAGAGAACCAGATATTGTAGAAATATCGATTTCTACTAGACCAGATTGTATTCGAGATGATTATATGCAAGTATTATCTGAAATCCAGAAAAAATATCAGGTAAATATTCATTTGGAATTGGGATTGCAAACTGTGAATTACCATACTCTGGATTTTATCGATCGCGGTCATGGTCTAGCAGAATTCATAGATGCAGTATTACGAATCAAACGATATGGATTTACTATATGTACACATATTATTTTAAATTTACCACAAGATACTATGCGTGATACCATTGAAACAGCAAAGATTTTATCAGCTCTTCAAATCGATATTGTAAAATTGCACTCTTTATATATTGCTAAAAATACAAAGATGGCAGAACAATATCAAAATGGTATTATTTCCATCTGTTCCAAAGAAGAATATTTAGAACGTGTTAAGACATTTTTAGAATATCTCTCCCCTGAAATCGTTATAGAGCGTCTCTTCAGCAGAATACCAGAAGAAGATTCTGTTTTTTCAAATTGGGGAACAAGCTGGTGGAAGCTTCATGATGAATTGTTAGAAAAAATGGAAGCTTCCGAAAGCTATCAGGGGAAATTGCATACATATTTGAATGGTTCAGCACTGCAAAAACTATAATGAGGAGGTGGAATATTTGACATCTATTAAGCAAGAATCAAATATTCTCAAATATCGAAAAAAGAAACATTTAAATATTGGGATTGTTGTATTTGGAATCATTTCCATCTACCTTTTAGCTACGATCATTATGTATGTAACAGCACCACGTGTAACAGTTTATGAAGTAAGACAAGGTTCTATTTTGAAGGATCATGCATATACGGCTCTTGCTTTGCGTGAAGAGACTGTTGTATATGCCGATACTTCTGGATACATTAATTACTATACAGAAAATAATAGTAAAGTAAAAAATGGTTCTAACATATATAGTATTTCAAATGAACCATTAACCTTTGAAAAAGCAGACACTCAAGAGCAAGTGGTACTTTCTCAGAATGAAGAGGCAGATATTATTTCTAAAATTCAAAATTTCACCAGTCAGTTCCGAGAAAATAATTATGCGTCCACTTACCAGCTTCATTCAGATGTACAAAATACATTAGATACTATTACCAGTCAAAGTAAGTTAGATCTTGTATCTGCTACCGGAAAGGCTGATCTAATAAAATCTGCTGCAGCTGGAGTTATTGTCTATTCTGTAGATGGATTGGAAGGGATTCAGCTAGAATCACTTACTGCTGCACAGTTAAAAAAGACAGATTATCATACATCTGCTTTTCAAAATAATGATTCTGTTACAGTTGGAGATGCTATTTATAAATTGATCACTGATAATCATTGGCAGCTTGTTTGTGAAATTTCCGAAGAAACAAAATCATTTTTAGAAGAAAAAAGTCGCGTGAAAATTTGCTTTAAAAAAGATAATCAAGAGACTTGGGCTGATTTTGAGTTGCTGCAAATCGAAGGAAAAGATGTTCTTTGTCTTTCTTTTGAAGATTCTATGATACGATATAGTACAGAACGTTATGTGGACATTGAATTGATTTTGGAAAATCAATCTGGATTGAAGATTCCAAAGTCGGCTGAAACAAGTAAAGAGTTCTATATTGTTCCAGCATCTTATATTACTCAAGGTGGTAATAGTAACAGTGAAGGTGTTATGCGAAAAACAAAAAATGCAAAAAAAGAAGATATTACCGAATTTTATCCTGTTACTATTTATTATGAAAAAGATGAGATGGTTTATCTTGATCCAAACGATTTTGAAGAGGGTGATATTTTACTAAAGCCTGAATCGCAAGAAACCTATGCTTTAACTGTAAAAGAATCTTTAAAAGGCGTTTATAGTATTAATAAGGGATACGCTGTTTTCAAACAGATTCATATTTTAACAGAAAGTGAAGAATATTATATTATAGAAGAAGGAAATCGTTTTGGATTGTCAAACTATGACCATATAGCACTTGAGAGTGCTGGCCTAAATGAAGGCGATGTTGTATTTTAAAGGAGAAACTTATGTTAGAACATAATTTAAAAGAAGTAGAAAAACGTATTATGGCTGCATGCCAACGTGCCGGCCGCAAGCGTGAAGAAGTGACATTGATTGCCGTAAGCAAGACAAAGCCAGCTTCCATGTTACAAGAAATTTATGATTTAGGAATCCGTGATTTTGGAGAAAACAAGGTACAAGAACTAACAGAGAAGCATGATACACTGGCTTCGGACATTCACTGGCATATGATTGGTCATTTGCAACGTAATAAAGTGAAGCAAGTCATTGACAAAACAGTTCTCATTCATTCTGTTGACTCTCTGCGTTTAGCAGAAACAATCGAAGCAGAAGCAGCAAAGAAAGACATAACTGTGTCAATCTTATTGGAAGTAAATGTTGCACAAGAAGAAAGTAAGTTTGGATTTTCTTTAGAGGAAGTTCTTCCTGCAATTACAGAAATTTCTAAATTTCCACATGTTCGTGTAGAAGGACTTATGACAATTGCACCATATGTCGAAAATCCTGAAGAAAATCGAATGATATTTTCTACTTTACGTAAATTAGCAGTTGACATTGCCAATAAAAACCTTGATAATGTTAATGTTAGTATAATTTCTATGGGCATGACCAATGATTATGAAGTAGCAATCGAAGAAGGCGCTACTATGGTACGAGTTGGAACAGGAATCTTTGGTGAAAGAAATTATGCGATTTAATATATGAAATGGAGTGTAAATAATGAGCGTATTAGATAAGTTTTTAGCAATTATGAAATTAGATGATGACGATTATGATGAAGATGATTTCTTTGATGATGATGATGAATTCGAAGATGCACCAAAGAAAAGCTTCTTTAAGAAGAATAAAAATACAGATTATGATGATGATGACGATACATATTTTGAAGACAAAAAATCAAAAGTGTCTCATACAACCAATAACAAAGTAACACCAATGCGTCAACCAGTTAAAAGGGGAACAGGTATGGAAGTATGTGTAATTAAACCAACAACAGTAGATGATGCTAGAGAGATTACAGAAACACTATTAAGTGGACGTACTGTAATTCTTAATTTAGAAGGACTTGATCTAGAAGTTGCGCAAAGAATCATTGACTTTACATCTGGAGCAACATTTGCAATCAGCGGTAATCTTCAAAAGATTTCTAACTACATTTTCCTTGTAACACCTACGAATGTAGATATTTCAGGTGATTTACAAGATTTACTAACTTCTTCTTTTGATGTTCCTTCTATTAAAACAAGATACTAGGAAATATTATGCAAAAAGAAGAAATTCTATTACAAAAGAGATTGATCGAGCTATCAAAAGTAGCTTATCAAAGAGGAATTGTTACTTATTCCGATTTTCTTAATTTGAATGAATTGAATATTTTACATACAATACCAAAGCAACAACTTTACTGTAATTATGAGGTATTTGGTGGGTATGCATTATCAGAGCGTCAGATGGTTGCTTTTCTACCTGATGCTCTTTGTTATGAATATTTTTATCCTATTTCTGCTATTAAAATAGAGCCACTAAACAAAAAATTTGCTGAAAAATTGTCACATAGAGATTATCTTGGCTCTATTTTAAACTTAGGAATGGATCGCTGCAAATTAGGAGATGTTTTAGTAGAAGATGATGGAGCACTTCTTTTCATTCATGAATCCTTAGAGCAATTTTTATTACAAGAACTTACTCGGATTCGACATACAACTATAAAGACATCAGTAGTGCAGATTACAGATATCAATTACCAACCAAACACAAAAGAAATCAGAGGCACGGTGTCTTCACTACGGCTTGACAGTTTATTATCATTAGCATTTGCTTCTTCCCGCAGTAAGCTGACTGCATATATTGAAGCTGGTAAAGTTTATGTTAATGGTAAATTGATTACTTCGAATGGTTATCAAATCAAAGAAAATGATATTATTTCTGTGAGAGGCCTTGGCCGTTTTCGCTTTATTGAATCAGGTGCACAGACCAAGAAGGGACGTTGTTACGTTACTATACATCTATATATCTAAGAAAGGAGATTATTATGCTATATCTTATTCCAATCATTTCTATTCTTCTAGGAATAGGACTTGACCAATATACAAAATATTTAGCATCGACATATTTAAAAACGGAATCTATTTCTATCATAGATGGTGTATTCCAATTACATTATTTAGAAAACAGAGGTGCTGCTTTCGGTATGCTGCAAAATCAGCAATTATTTTTCTTCCTGATCGGTATTCTTACATTAGTATGTATTTCATACATATATATTCGTATGCCTAAGTGCAAGAAATGGACATTGCTTCGCATTTGCCTCACACTTATGGTAGCAGGTGCAATTGGAAATATGATCGACCGTATTCGCCTTCAATATGTAGTTGACTTCTTTTATTTCGAATTGATTAATTTTCCTATCTTCAATGTAGCCGACATTTATGCAACATTATCTGCATTTGGAATTATTATTTTATTTTTATTTTACTACAAAGAAGCTGATTTAGACGAATTATGGACATCTATTTCGTTTCATAAAAAAGAAAAACAGGTGTAATCATGATGAAAATACAATTTGAAGTAGAAGAACAGTGGAATCAAGTTCGAATTGATAAGTATCTCTCTGAAATGCTTCCTGATTATTCCAGATCTTATATCCAAAAATTGATCAAAGAACATAAAATCTTTGTTCAAGAAAAAAGTGTGAAAGCTAACTATAAAGTCTCCACCGGAGAACAGGTTTCTTTTGAAGAACCGGAGCTACAAGAGCCAGATATTTTGGCAGAAAATATTCCACTTGATATTTTATATGAAGATGCAGACTTATTAATTGTAAACAAACCAAAAGGAATGGTTGTACACCCTTCTGCTGGACACTATACAGGTACTCTTGTAAATGCATTGATGTATTACTGTAAAGATGAACTGTCTGGAATCAATGGTGTTATGCGTCCTGGCATTGTGCATCGCATTGATATGGACACTACAGGTTCCTTGATCGTATGCAAAAATGACTTTACGCATAATGATATTGCAGCACAATTGAAAGAACATAGTATTAATCGAGTCTATCATGCAATCGTTCATGGAGTGATCAAGGAAGAAGAAGGTACTGTAAATGCACCAATTGGTCGTCATCCAATTGATCGTAAAAAAATGAGTATTAATGAAAAAAATGGGAAAGAAGCAGTTACACACTATAAAGTAATAAAGCGTTTTAAAAACTTTACCTACATTCAATGCAAATTAGAAACAGGACGCACACACCAAATTCGTGTTCATATGGCAAGTCTTCATCATCCACTTTTAGGAGATGCTGTGTATGGTCCTGCCAAATGTCCATATAAGCTGCAAGGACAAACTTTGCATGCAAAAACAATCGGTATCGTACATCCACGTACAAAGCAATATATAGAAGTAGATGCACCATTGCCAGAATATTTTAGTTCTTTGTTAGAAAAGTTAGAATTAATTAAATAATTAACAAAAAACATATACATTTAATCCCCTTTATTGTATAATAGTCATATATTCCAGATAGATTGAAATAAAGGAGCGTGACCAGTATGAGTGAAAACAAAACAATTATTACAATCGGAAGACAATATGGAAGCGGCGGTTATGAAGTAGGAAAGCTACTTGCAGAAAAACTTGGTGTAAAGTTATATGATAAAGAAATGTTGAAAAGAGCTGCAAAAGACAGTGGTTTATGTGAAGAAATCTTTGAGTCACACGATGAAAAACCAACAAACAGCTTCTTATATTCTTTAGTGATGGATACATATTCATTAGGATACTCTTCTGGAGGTTTCGCAGACATGCCTATTAACCATAAAGTGTTTTTAGCGCAATTTGATACGATTAAAAAGATTGCTGATGAAGGAGCATGTGTTATGGTAGGTCGTTGTGCAGACTATGCTTTGGAGGACTATGATAATGTAATCAATGTATTTATTTATGCAGACTTAGATAAACGTATTCGTCGCGTTGCTCGTGAATTTGATCTTACCGATGCAAAAGC
>CAYTRJ010000101.1:0-6565 GCA_964440185.1 uncultured Faecalimonas sp.
GTTATAACCTTCCCATGTCATGAAACCGATCAATGGGTTTTTACCTAGAGCCATTTCACCATTTGATGTTGAAGGACCGTCAGCGATAACTTGGCCTGCTTCGATTTTTTCACCTTTTACAACGATTGGTCTTTGGTTGTAGCAGTTACTTTGGTTACTACGTAAGAATTTAGTTAATTTATAAGTTCTAAGATTTCCATCTTCTTCACGAATTGTAATTTCTTTTGATGTAGAACGTTCTACTACACCAGCATTTTCCGCAACTACACATACCCCTGAGTCAACTGCAGCTTTTGTTTCCATACCTGTACCAATTGCTGGAGCTTCTGTAATCATAAGAGGTACTGCCTGACGTTGCATGTTAGATCCCATAAGCGCACGAGTAGGGTCATCATTTTCCAAGAATGGAATAAGAGCTGTCGCTACTGAGAATACCATTTTAGGCGATACATCCATGTAGTCAAATACAGTTCTTTCGTATTCTTGAGTTTCTTCGCGATAACGACCAGAAACGTTCTTATTTACGAAATGACCTTCTTCATCTAATGCTTCGTTGGCCTGTGCTACGTGGTAATTGTCTTCTTCATCCGCTGTCATGTAAACAACTTCATCTGTTACTACTGGATTCTTAGGATCTGTTTTATCAATTCTACGATATGGTGCTTCGATGAAACCATATTCGTTGATTCTTGCATATGTTGCTAATGAGTTGATAAGACCGATGTTAGGACCTTCAGGAGTTTCTACTGGACACATTCTACCATAGTGAGAATAGTGAACGTCACGAACCTCGAATCCGGCTCTATCTCTTGAAAGACCACCAGGACCAAGTGCTGATAAACGTCTCTTATGTGTCAATTCACCAAGAGGGTTATTTTGATCCATGAACTGTGACAATTGTGAAGAACCAAAGAATTCTTTCACAGCTGCTGTTACTGGTTTGATGTTGATCAATGTTTGTGGTGATACTCCATCTAAATCTTGTGTTGTCATTCTTTCACGAACAACTCTTTCTAATCTAGATAAACCAATTCTGTATTGGTTTTGTAATAATTCACCAACTGCACGGATACGTCTGTTTCCTAAGTGGTCGATGTCATCATCTGTTCCCATTCCATATTCTAAGTGAATATTGTAGTTGATTGATGCGAAAATATCTTCCTTAGTAATATGTTTTGGAATTAATTCATTTATATTTTTACGGATTTCTTCTTTTAATTCGTCAATGTCCCCTGCTGCATTTTCTAAAATTTGAGCAAGTACTGGATAGTAAACTGATTCTGTAACGCCTAATTCTTCTGAATCAACGTCAACTACAGTTCCTAAATCTACTGCAAGGTTTGAAAGTACTTTGATATTTCTTTCTTCGCCTTCTACTTCGATCCAAACATATGGAACTGCTGCATTTTGGATTGCAGTAGCTTTTTCTCTTGTTAATCTTTCACCTTTTTCAGCAATTACTTCGCCTGTGATCACGCTTACAACATCTTCTGCTAACACTTGACCTGTAATACGGTTTTGAAGTGCTAACTTCTTGTTGAATTTGTAACGGCCTACTTTTGCAAGGTCATATCTTCTTGCGTCGAAGAACATAGCGTTGATCAAACTTTCAGCACTATCCACTGCAAGAGGTTCACCTGGACGAATCTTTTTATATAATTCTAAAAGACCTTCATGGTAGTTTTCAGCAACGTCTTTTCCAAAACTTGCTAAGATCTTAGGTTCTTCACCAAATAATTCGATAATCTCAGGGTTAGTTCCAACTCCAAGAGCACGGATCAATACTGTGATAGGAACCTTTCTTGTTCTATCTACACGAACCCAGAATACGTCATTGGAATCTGTTTCATATTCTAACCATGCACCACGGTTTGGAATTACTGTTGATGAATATAATTCTTTACCGATCTTATCGTGACCGATTACATAATAGATACCTGGCGAACGAACTAACTGGCTTACGATAACTCTTTCTGCACCATTGATTACAAATGTTCCAGTAGCTGTCATAAGTGGAAGATCTCCCATGAAAATCTCATGTTCGTTAATCTCGTCTGTTTCCTTATTATAAAGTCTTACTTTGACTTTTAATGGTGCTGCATATGTTGCATCACGTTCTTTGCACTCTTCGATTGTGTACTTCACTTCATCTTCGCATAATGTGAAATCCACAAACTCCAAGCTCAACTGGCCGCTGTAATCAGCGATTGGGGAAATATCAGCAAATACTTCTTTTAATCCTGCTTCAAGAAACCATTTGTAAGAATCTTTTTGCACTTCGATTAAGTTAGGCATCTGTAATACTTCTTTTTGCCTAGAATAGCTCATACGCGAACTTTTTCCGCTTTTAATTGGGCGAATTCTGTTTTTCTCCATTGACGTTTCACTCCTCGTATTTATATTTTTTGGTCGAAATCCTTCTGTTTTAACCGAAATTAAACTATTGTGTAAACACACTTTTCCACAATAGTGCAATCTTAAATTTACCATAAAGTCAAGAGGGTGTCAATAGATTTTTGTTTGAATTTGAAGTTTTTTAGCTTGATTGGGCAAGTTGGTTGGTCAGGGCGAAAATCTTGCCCAATCTGAATGACTTAAGGCTTGTGGCTGCTTGAGGATTGGGCAAGATTGGAGCATGACTTGCTTTCTTGCCCAATCTCGTGGACTTAAGGCTTGTGACGGCTGGGGGATTGGGCAAGATTGGAGACATAACTTGCTTTCTTGCCCAATCTCGTGGACTTGCGACTTGTGGCAGCTTGAGGATTGGGCAAGATTGGAGACATAACTTGCTTTCTTGCCCAATCTCGAAGACTTTCAACTTGTGGCAGCTTGAGGATTGGGCAAGATTGGAGCATAACTTGCTTTCTTGCCCAATCTGAATGACTTGTGCCTTGTGGCTGCTTGAGGATTGGGCAAGATTGGGAACATGACTCGCTTTCTTGCCCAATCTCAATGACTTGCGACTTGGGGCGGCTTGAGGATTGGGCAAGATTGGAGCATGACTTGCTTTCTTGCCCAATCTCGTGGACTTAAGGCTTGGGGCGACTGGGGGATTGGGCAAGATTGGGAACATGACTTGCTTTCTTGCCCAATCTCGTGGACTTAAGGCTTGGGGCTGCTTGAGGATTGGGCAAGATTGGGAACATGACTTGCTTTCTTGCCCAATCTCAATGACTTGTGCCTTGGGGCGGCTGGGGGATTGGGCAAGATACTGACCGAGAATAAAAAATCACTCCAAGAAATACTCTTCTATAATTCTTTTGAACTTCACAGAATCACTCGGAAACTTTTCTGTTTCATATGTTGTGATCAAGTTCATTGTAGGAATAATATCATGTCTTGCATATTGTTCTAATTTTCGATAGACATTCGAACGATACTGTATATCATCCATTTTGCCAAAATGTTCCCAGTAAAAAATTCCACCTGTTTTCGGATGGCAAATTGTAAAATCTGGATAATATGTTTTCAAGTCTAGCACTACTGCACTTTCATAACGATATGGAATCTGATTTTCAAAAAGTAGATTTGCTATCATAACTTCACTTTTAGAACGAACTTTATGTCCAGCAAAAGTTTGATGAATAAGATTTTCTGTATGATACGGATTTGTTTGATAAGATTCTTGAAGCCATTTTTCAATGATTTCATTTTGTGGAGAAATGTAAGATTGAAGCAACTTGCTATACGGAGACGAAGTCAGAAGCAACTCTTCCGCTTGCGGTTTCTCCAAAAGCATCTGCTGTGCTTCCGATAGTTTCTTATATATAATTTGCAATTCCTGCAATCGCATTTCAATAAATTTCTTATAAGCAAGTTGCTTTGCAAGATTCTGCTTCGTTTTCGGTATGTAAATAGGATACGAACCATTTTTCATATACCATTTGGTGTATTTCCCATTACGTGTGCAAAGCAACTCACCATCTGGTAAAGATTTTAGTTTTCCCTCGCAAAATGAAATCTGTTTATTTAATGCTGCAATTTGATTTGCAATTTGATATGACACCAGACATGCCTCCTTAGAATTTTTAGAAATGTTTTTTCAAAGTCTAACACATTCTTCTATTAAAAGGAAGCTGGTATACATCAAAATCGCTCTTCTTCTATCTTTTTTTCGTAGAAGGAGGCACTTCTACGAAAAACAATACCAACAACGTGAAAAAGTTAAAAATAATTAGGAAAGGGAAATATTATGAAACGATTAAAAAGCAAAGCAGGTTTCACTCTTGTTGAATTAGTTGTTGTAATTGCGATCATGGCAATTCTAGCTGGCGTGGGAACTGTTGGATATGGGGCGTATATTAAAAGTGCTAATAAAGGCGCTGATAAAACATTAGTTGGTAATATCGTTCGTTCTATCGAGACAGGGATTAACTCTTATGCATTTCCATTAGACGAAGTACTTCAAGTAGCACAAACGGATGATACATCAACAGGCGGATTAACTGTTCCACTTGGTTTTGTTGTGGTAACAAACGAAGGGACAACTGTATATGCAGCGACATCATCAGAAGGTGAGCAATTAGATACTGGCGAATGTGTTCATGCTACAATTAAAGAAGAAAGTGGAAAATGGTATCTTATAGGTGAGGATGGAAATAAATTAAGCGATTCGCCTCTTTTTGTAAAAGCGAATAATACTGATGATTCTAAGTATAGTTCAATACGAGGCGCTTACTATGGCAAAAAATTTGATAAACTTAATTTTACTATTTCTCAAAATTTGCAAGGGATGAATATTTGTTTTAAACATAGTTCTATTTCAACAGAAGAAATTAAGTGTTTATACGGTAGTGACGATATTATAAATCCAGATAAATCTAATTTTGTAGAGTATGGAACTTGTGGAAGCACAAAATTTGACCAATATGCAAATGATATCCAAGTTGGTCCGATAGCAGTTACTGATTCCTGTTCTTTGAATAAAAATTTAGTTGCGTCTTTTGGTGATACTTATCCAAGCATGAAACTCAAAGGAGACTGGTCAAAAGAAGAAACATCTATTGCAACTTATTGGAGTAATGCGGATGGATTGATGAAAAAAGTACAATCTTTAACTGGATTATTAAACAAATTTGTTACAGCAAATCAAGCTGGTATAGTAGGGGATGGAAAAGGCATTACTATATTGGGAGCAAAGTATGTAGAACTATTAGGAGATTCACACGATAGCGAAACAGACTTATTAAATGATATTGCATACAAAATCACAACAAGCTATACAGAAGATACATTTGCTGAAAAATGGTTATCAATTGCTAAGAGCGATGATACTTCGTATGCAGAAGAGGGATTCGGTGTTGATGGACGTGAATACTATTCTTCATTACGAATCGGATTCAACAGTGCATTTGCATCATATGTAAAAAATGCATCCTGTGGGCACGCCAGTAAGATTGAAGATTTTGGTACATCAGCAACTAAAATGATTACCTCTAGATATGATATAGGTGATGCTGGGGAGGCTATTGTAGAGAAGATTGGAAATACAGTTACAGAAAATGCAAAATTACCTTATCTTGTTTGTAAAAACATATTAAAAGGCACAGGTGGTGAAACATTTACACCAATCGAATATTTCCCTGTAGATGATGCCTCAGACAAGGATAGTTTCTATTATTGTGATACTTGCTTAGCAAATTATAATAACTGGATCAAATCTGGCACTTGTGAAAACGATGCACGTGCATTTTATCAAACAATGCAAAGTGTTGTAAACTTACCAACAGAAATAAAAAATGCGGATAGTGCCACATATTTTGATTACTTTTCACGCTATGCAAGTGCAATGAATCGATTATACACAACGGTAGAAAATGCAATTGCAAACGCAGACAGTGCTGTTGTTATCGAAGTCTTTTATGATGGTGAACAATTTAATTATGCAGTATCACCAACTGCAGAAAATCCACGTAAAGAATAATTTCATGGTATCTAGCGGGGAACCGCATGATATAAATAAAAAATACATAATTAAGAAAGGGAGATTCCAATGAAAACATTAAGAAAAAATGGTGGGTTCACTTTAGTAGAACTTATCGTAGTAATCGCTATTTTAGCAATTTTAGCAGGGGTAGCTGTACCAGCATATTCTGGTTATATCAAAAAAGCAGAAGATGCAAAAGTTGTAACTGAATTATCTGCTGTACATACAGCAGCACAAGCAACAGCTGCTGGAGAAGGTAAAACAATCACGAAAGTTACAGTTACAGGAGCGGGTGTAATTACTGTTGAGCCTGCTGTTGATTATACTGAAATGGCAAATCTTTTAGGAAATGGCGCTATAGGCGATGAGACAACAGGTGTAACATACAGCGCTCTTGGAACAAGCATGAGTAAAAGCGACACATATAAAAGCGGTGCAGAGTGGACAGCAACAGATGGCTGGACAGCTGAATAATTATTGAAACCAAATTAAATTCAATAAAAACTCCATCAAATTTGGATTATCTTCAAACTTGATGGAGTTTATTTTGTTATTCTACGCTGATACCGGCCTGTTTTAGTAGTTCTTTGTAGCGTTCCGCTTGTGCAATCTGTTTTGCTAATTCAGCATCTTTTTTTG
>CAYTRJ010000102.1:0-6478 GCA_964440185.1 uncultured Faecalimonas sp.
TCTCTATCTTCTGCAAGGTCGATCACTGCTGGTGCAGTACCAAGAATCTTCACACTGAGCGTCTGAAACAGGAGTATCCAGATGCAGGATGTACATTAGATTATGATGAGGCATGGAAACTTTTAGTAAGTCTTCGACTTGCAGCTCAATGTACAGATGAGCGAGTTAATATCATTGTGGAAAGATTATACGAGAAATACCCAACCGTGGATGCATTAGCAGAGGCTGGTGTGGATAACATTGAAGAAATTGTTCGACCTTGTGGATTGGGACGCAGCAAGGCGAAAGATATCAGTGCATGTATGATCATGTTACGAGATCAATATAATGGAGGTATTCCAAAGACTTTTGATGAACTTTTAAAATTACCAGGAGTTGGACGGAAAAGTGCCAATCTTGTAATGGGAGATGTGTTTGGAGAACCAGCGATTGTAACAGATACTCATTGCATTCGTCTTACAAATCGCATGGGACTGGTAGATAAGATCAAGGAGCCTAAGAAGGTAGAGATGGAACTTTGGAAGATCATTCCACCGGAAGAAGGAAGTGACTTTTGCCACAGACTGGTTTATCATGGTCGTGAAATATGCACAGCCAGAACAAATCCTTATTGTGACAAATGCTGTTTAAATGATATATGTCCAAAAGTAGATGTAGAAAAGCACAAATAAAAACATCGGTATCACTTTTTGAAGTGATATCGATGTTTTTTTGTTAAGAACACATTTTGCATGCAGCACATGCAGATGGGGTTGTAGCACATCCACCGAGTGCTGTTTCTCGTAATTCAGCAGGAAGTCTTTTCCCGACAGAATACATAGAAGCCATCATTTCATCTAATGGAATTAATTGAGGAACACCTGCCAAAGCCATTTCAGCGGCGATCAAAGCGTTAGCGACACCTGCTGCGTTACGATTTTGACAAGGGTATTCTACAAGTCCTCCAACTGGATCACAAACAAGACCGAGCATGTTCATAAGGACCGTAGAAGCGGCGTTTAAGCATTGTTGAGCAGTTCCACCCATAAGTTCTACAGTTGCAGAAGCAGCCATTGCAGAAGCAACACCTACCTCGGCTTGACATCCACCAACAGCACCAGCAACGGTTGCATTTCGCATAGCAAGATAACCGATTGCACTTGCGTTGTAAAGGGCTTCTAATATTTGCTCGTCAGAAAATTGATATTCCTCTTGAAGAGCGATAAGAAGTCCTGGAACAATTCCTGCAGATCCAGCAGTTGGAGCAGCAACAATCAGTCCCATAGAAGCATTTGTCTCAAGAACTGCCATAGCATAAGTCATTGCTTTGCCTAGGACAGAACCACATATGCTATTACCTGATGATTGAAAATCATGAAGTTTACGAGATTCTCCACCAATTAATCCACCCATAGATTTCAGAGGGGATACAATTGGTGTATGCGCAGATTCTTTCATGATTGCCAAAGCGCGAGCCATCTTCTGGTCGCATTCTTCGCTAGAAATTCCACCTAATTCGATTTCACGTGATTTCATTAGCTGAGAAATTTTTAAATTATGATTCTGGGAAAGTTCCAGAAGTTCTGATGCATTTTTAAAATCCATATATAAGCTCCTTTAAATATTATGCTTGTATGATCATAACATCGTGTATATTTGGATTTTCACGAAGTTTTTGAGCAATATCTGAAGGTAATGAACCATCAGATTCCACAATTGTATAAGCAGTATGACCTTTTTCCTCACGGAAAAGACGCATAAATGCAATGTTGACATCACGTTCACTGAGACATGCAGTAATATGAGCAACTACACCTGGCTTATCTTGCTGCATAACAATAACCGCACTATATTCACCTGTGAAATCAACAGTTACATTATTAATTCGTACAATGCGAACTTTTCCACCGCCTAAAGATTCTCCACGAATTAACATCTGACGTCCAGATGCATTCTCCATTTGAATATCAACGGTGTTTGGATGAACATCAGTTTCTTCTTCGTTTGGAATAAAATGATATTCTAGTCCAACCTGATCTGCAATTTGGTAAGAATCACGAATTCTCATATCATCTGTAGAAAATCCCATGATTCCGCCAAGCAGAGCACGATCAGTACCGTGTCCGCGGTAAGTTTTGGCAAAAGAACCATATAAAGTAAAAGTAACTTTTTTTACAGAACCACCAATCATTTTTTGCGCAAGAAACGCGATGACAGCAGCACCTGCAGTGTGTGAACTCGAAGGACCAATCATGTTTGGCCCTAGCACGTCAAATACGCTGATAAAAGACATGGATTCCTCCTGTTATTCTTTGATAATATATTTTTTGTAAATAGTGTCTACAATAACACCAATTGCATTGTCACCAGATACGTTACATGCAGTACCAAAAGAATCTTGTGTAATGTAAAGTGCTACCATGATTGCGCAAATAGGACCATTTGGATCGCCGGCTTCTGCTCCGAAAATCATATAAAGGAAAGGAAGAGCAGTCATAATAGAACCACCTGGTGCACCTGGAGATGCAACCATTGCAATACCAAGTGTTGCAATAAATGGAATTACAGTTGCAAGACTAATTGGAAGCTGATTCATAAGACATACAGCAGTAGCGCAAGCTGTAATTGTAATCATAGATCCAGCCATGTGGATGTTTGCACATAAAGGAACTACGAAGTTTCGAATTTGTTCACATACACCATCTTTAGCAGCACATTCAAGATTGACAGGAATTGTAGCAGCAGATGATTGTGTTCCGAGAGCTGTAGTATATCCAGGAATTTGATTTTTAATCAAAGTAAAAGGATTTTTCTTACTGATTGAACCAGCTACTAGGAATTGAAGTAAAATACAAACTAAATGCATGATGATAACTACAATAAATACTTTCCATAAAATGCTAAGGATAGCAAATGTCTTTCCAGATCTTGTCATATCTGTGAAAGTACCACAGATGTAAAGTGGAAGAAGTGGAATGATAATTGTGTGAAGCACTTTGTCAATGATAGCAGAAAAATCTTTAAATCCATTATAAAGTGTATCTCCGATTTCTTTGCCACGCATTGTAGAAAGGCAAAGTCCTAAAATAAATGCAAGTACAACCGCAGAAAGTGTATCAAGAATTGGTTCAATTGTAATTGAAAAATATGGTGACAATGATACATCTGCTGTTGCAGCAATCTGGTCTAAGGCACCTTCGCTCATAAAATGAGGGAAAAGGTTAGACGATACAAAATAAGATGCAGAACCAAAAATCAAAGTAGATCCATATGCAAGGGCTACAGTGATCAATAAAAGTTTTCCGGCACCTTGTGATAAATCAGCAATCCCCATTGTAACATAAGCTAAAATCATAAGAGGGATTACAAATTTTAGAAAGTTACTGAAGAATCCAGAAAGTGTAACTACTAGACGACAGATACTTTCAGGTAAAAATTGGCCGATCAAAATACCTAATACGATAGCGATGATTAACTTTGGAACAAGTCCAAGTTTGAATTTTTTTGTTTCCATAACAATAAATTTCCTCCAAAATGTAAATAACTATACTTTTTAATGACGTCATCTTGTAAAATAATTGTATCATTATAAATACAAGGAATCAAATTCATGAATTTTATGATATGATTAAAAAAAATTCATAAGAGGAAAGTGAGCAGTATGGAATTTCGACAACTAAATACATTTATTTATGTAGCACATTTTCAAAGCTTTTCGAAAGCTGCAGAACATTTGGGGTATACACAATCAGCTGTTACTGTGCAGATTCGTTTGCTGGAAGAAGAATTACATACGAGATTGTTTGAACGAATGGGTAAAAAAGTGTCACTTACCGAAAAAGGGAAACAGCTCTTTATCCATGCACATAAGATCATATATGAGGTGCAGCAAACAAAATATCAGATGAGTGATGAGGGTGAATATAAAAATCCGTTACATATTGGAACAATAGAGTCATTAGGGACATCGAAACTACCGATTATCGTAAGTCGTTTTCGTAAACAATATCCAAAGGTAGCAATACAAATTACGATTGCATCACCGGAAGAGCTGATAGAAAAGATGGAACATAATGAATTAGACTTGATATATATTTTAGATTCACAAAGATGGAATGAGAACTGGTATAAAGTGATGGAAGAAGTAGAGCCTGTGGTATTTGTAGCATCCCCATCGCTTGCGTTTCCAGAAAAGGAAAAAATACAGATTGATGAACTGCTTCATAAACCATTTTTCCTGACAGAAAAAGATGCAAACTATCGTCAAGCTTTAGATAGAACATTAGCAGAAAAACGAAGAAGCTTGGAACCACTTATTGAAAGTAGTGATACTGCATTCATTATAAAAATATTAGAAGAGAACGAAGGGGTATCTTTCTTGCCATATTTTGCTGTTGAACAAGACATAAAAAAAGGAAAATTACGTTTGCTAGATGTAGAAGATGTGAATATTTCCATGTATCGACAGATTTTTTACCATAAATATAAGGTGAAAACGAGAGAGATGGAAAAGTTCATTGAACTTGCACAACTAGATATTGAAAAGCACAAATAAGATGTAGTATTATAAAAAATGTAGTTAAAAAAAGACAGGAGATAAAAAAATGAGTCAAGAAGTATTAGCAGTAGTTGGTGGATACCAAATTACAAAATCTGAATTAGATGTATTTATGCAAGGATTGCCAAAAGAACAACAAATGTATGCATCAAATCCACAATTCAGGGAACAATGTTTAGAACAATTAGTTTCGTTACATTTATTTGCAAAAGACGGAGAAGCACTCAAATTAGATGAGACAGAAGAATTTGCAAAAATCATTGCAAATGCCAAAAAAGATATTTTAGCACAAATGGCAATCCGTGAATTAATGAAGGACATTGCTGTTACAGAAGACGAAGCAACAGAATACTATGAAGCAAATAAAGAACAATATAAAAAAGGTGCTACAGTAAGCGCAAAACACATTCTTGTAGATTCAGAAGAAAAATGTACAAATATTTTAGCTGAAATTACAAATGGAGAAAAAGCATTTGAGGAAGCAGCGCAAGCATACTCAACATGTCCATCAGGTCAAAGAGGTGGAGATCTCGGAGAATTTGGAAAAGGTCAAATGGTAAAAGAATTTGAAGAAGCTGCATTCGCTGCTGAAATCGGACAGGTAGTAGGACCAGTTGCAACTCAATTTGGATTCCACTTAATTAAAGTAGAAAAGAAAACAGAAGCAACTGTTTCTCCTTTTGAAGAAGTAAAGGGACAAGTGCAACAATTCTTAAAACAACGCAAACAAGGCGAAGCATACAGCGCAAAGCTTGCTGAATTAAAAGAAAAATATATAGAAAAATAATTGAATTATAAAGTATCATTCATTATAATTGACTATGGAAACACTGCGTGGCATAACAGGAGGAAATATCATGGATTCAAACAAAAGACCAGACACAATGGAAAGAATTACAACAACTGAACTTGCAGATGCTTTTATTGCAGAACAAGTTGCAGCAGTAAGAGAACAAGTAGGCGATAAGAAAGTATTACTAGCACTTTCTGGTGGCGTAGACAGTTCAGTAGTTGCAGCATTATTGATCAAAGCAATTGGAAAACAACTTGTATGCGTGCATGTAAATCATGGGTTAATGCGTAAAGGAGAAAGTCAACAAGTAATCGATACATTCCAAGGCGAATTAGATGCAAATTTAGTTTATGTAGATGCAACAGATAGATTCTTGGATTTATTAGCAGGTGTGACAGATCCTGAAACAAAACGTAAGATTATCGGAAATGAATTTGTGCGTGTGTTCGAAGAAGAAACAGAAAAATTAGAAGGCATTTCATTCTTAGCACAAGGAACAATTTACCCAGATATTTTGGAAAGTGATGGAGTGAAAGCACATCATAATGTAGGAGGACTTCCAGAAGATTTCAAATTTGAAGGTCTTGTTGAACCAATTAAATTATTATATAAAGATGAAGTACGTGTAGTAGGAAAAGCATTAGGTTTACCAGCAAGCATGGTAGACCGTCAACCATTCCCAGGACCAGGGCTTGGTGTAAGATGTTTAGGTGCGATCACACGTGATCGTTTGGAAGCAGTACGTGAATCAGATGCAATCTTAAGAGAAGAATTTGACAAAGCAGGTTTAACACCAAAAGTATGGCAATTCTTTACTGCAGTACCAGACTTTACATCAGTAGGTGTAAAAGATGGTAAACGTTTAGATGCATGGCCAGTTATCATTCGCGCGGTAAATACAGTAGATGCGATGACAGCAACAGTACCAGAAATTGAATGGTCAGTATTGCAAACAATTACAAAACGTATCTTAGCGGAAGTACCTGGAGTGTGCCGTGTACTTTATGATATGAGTCCAAAACCTACAGCGACAATTGAATGGGAATAAATAGAGACGTCAAAGAAATCCAGTGTTTATGCGGGTTTCAAGCGTTTCAAGAAGTCTTTTGATAACAAATTGATAACAGTTGTAGGAAGCACTATTATTC
>CAYTRJ010000103.1:0-6409 GCA_964440185.1 uncultured Faecalimonas sp.
ATTGGTGCCGATTTTCTGGCACGACAGATGGAAAACTGAAAAAGAAATCCAATCGATTAGATTTTAAATTCAACCGATTGGATTTCTTTTCTTAAATTGTAAAACTATTATTTTTGATTTCATATATTATTGTGCAGGTCGCTCATTTCTTATCAAAAACCATTTTTCTTTCTTTTTTGCCAAGTATGCACCACCGACACCTGCACCACCGAATATTCCGTATCCTAAATAAAGCACTATCAAACTCTCAGCACTTTCTTCAGTATCCAGTTGTGCTACGATACAAAATCCTATGCACATCAACATTCCTGTAGCAAGCAGCAAAATATGAAATTTTATTTTTTCTCTTAATCGTCCCACAATCAAACCTGCAATGCAAAAGAAACTCATTGAAAGTGTAAATGTCATGGAAAGCTGAGAAAGCGTCCATTCAGGAAACAATGCAGCAATCGGTGTTCTAAACATCGATCAACCGTATATCATACCACAGAAAAGCAACAAAACTGTGCTTGCTGACAAATAAAACCACCTATTGTTAAGCATTAAATCATTCCCGCCTTCCTGGCTTTGAATAATAACTCTTCCCTAAATTCCGGATGTGCTATACTCACTAAACTCTTAACTCGCGTATAAACATCTTTGAACTGCAAATTTACACATCCATATTCCGTAACTACATATTGCACATCTGTTCTTGGTGTTGTTATAATGCTTCCTTCTTCCAAATTAAATACTATTCTTGATTTCACTCCTTCATTAGTATTAACAGTCGATGGCATTGCGATGAAAGAAGCACCTCCTTCTGACATAGATGCAGCCCTGACAAAATCCAACTGCCCACCTGTGCCTGAAAATTGTCTGTTCCCTATGCTTTCTGCACATACCTGGCCTGTAATATCAACAGAAACTGCTCCATTTATGGAAATCATATTTTTATTTGATGCTATATTTCTAATATTTACAATATCTTCAAAAGGGCAAAACAATAACTTATTATTTCCGTCAATAAATTTATTCTGTCGCTCAGTACCCAAAACAAACCCTATTGTAGATACACCTTTTTTGAATGTTTTCATGCTATTATCCACATTTCCATTTTCGATCAAATCTACAATTGATTCTGTTAAAACTTCTGTATGTACACCTAAGTGCCTTTTTTCTTTAAGACCATATCCTACTGCATTCGCAATTCCACCAATTCCCAATTGAATACATGCACCATTTGGAATGTATGGTAAGATATTTTCTGCAATTTTTTTTTCGACATCATTCGTCGGTGTAGAAGTTACAACTGCCGGTCCATCCTCACCTTCAACAAAAGCATCCACTTCGCTAACATGTATCGTATGTGAAGTTCCATTTACCCAAGGCAAATTCTTTGAAATTTGTGCTATAACAACTTCTGCTTCTTCTATGCCTTTTGGTGTAAAACCATATGGTCCGATATTACAGTATCCTTTATCATTGGGTGGTGTTACCAGTACTATAGCAACACGTGGTTTTGCATCATATATATACCTGTTTAGCATGCCATATTGTAGAGGCACATACGAGCATTTTCCTTTTTCTTGAAAATGTCTATCACCCGGTGTAAAGAAAAAAGATTTCCATACGAACTGTTCTCTTGTAAAATCATATTTTTCTAGCTCTAAAGAACCGTTACAAGGACCATGCATGTGTAATTCTATTCCGGTTAAAGAATCTTCCTCAATAACTTTAAATAATGCATTTGCACATGTGATGGCCACACCTGACCCACCCATATAAATAGAGTCTCCCGAGCATATATATTTTTTGATTGCTTCTTGCGGTGTGTACAATTTTTTATCAAATTCTGTTTTCCAATTCATTTTTACTCCATTCTCATATATCGAGCTATTTCTTTTGCATAATATTCATTTCCTTCACTCCACTTAACATAATACTTAATCTTTGCTTCCTCAAATTCATCTACATCAAAACAAGAAGCAGTTTTAAAATTGTGTGCAACAGCTACATTCTTTGGAAAAAAAGCAAAGCCTTCACCTAACTTAATGTTTAAAATTAAATCTTCTAAGCTTTGAAAAAAAACTATATTACATTTTTCTAAGCCAATAACTTTACATAATCTCATCGAAAGTTCTAACGACCTTGAATCACATTCAAGGACAAACATCGGTAACTTCTTCAACTTTTCAATTTTCTTGCTCCAACTATATTGATACAGTTCCTTCGGAAGTATAATTTCCATATAATCATCACCTATTTCGATTGTATTGCTACTTTTTAACTCACAAAAAGTAGCTGCTGATAAAAATGCAATCAATAAATCAAATCTACTTTGCTCAATCTCTGTAGTTGCTTTTGGAAACGGTGCCTTTTTCATCTCAATGCTTATATCTGAATGAATGTTTACAAATTTTTTTATAGCTGTCATGAAAGCTTTAACATCAAGCATTTCATCATTCATAATATGTAAACATTTCTTGCTTTCCTGATTTTCACTCAAGCTACGTATTGAGGTGAGAATTTCATTTGTCTTAGCAACTACTCTTTTTGCCTCAATCATCAGTACTTTTCCTGCCTCAGTTAGTGAGATTCCTCTATTTTTTCGTTCAAAAAGCTTTGTATTAAGTACATTTTCCAGTGCAATCATTTGCTGCGAAAGCAACGGCTGGCTCACATAGTTCTTTTCTGCAGCTTTGCTATAATTCAACTCTTCTGCTACGGCTATAAAATACTTCAACTGTTGAATCTCAATGCGTGTTGCTACGGGAACATATAACTTATCCAATTTAGCTATCATTTTACCCTCCAATTATCCTTTAAAACAACTTGTAATTATAATTGAATTATTGTAATATATAAATAGAATATACCACTTATTTTGCAGGAGATTTCTATGAAATTAAAACAGCTTCATTATTTTTTTGCCGTCGCATCGTATTTAAATTATAAAACCGCAGCAATTGCTATGGGCGTTTCACAATCTGTCCTAAGTCAACAAATAGTTGAACTTGAGAATTCCATCGGAACACCACTTTTGTCAAGAAACAAACAGTCTGTCGAACTGACCGCTGCGGGACAAGAATTGCTTGCACAGTTGCCAGATCTTTTTAACATGATTGACAACATTTTTAGCCTCGTACATAGTTATGATAAAGATAACAAATATACATCGGTTCTTCGCATTGGATATGAGCAAATTTTTGATTTGACACAGCTTACTGAATATATGACAACTTTTAAAGAAACCTCTCCTACTACTCATTTTATCGTACGTCATTATAATTTTCAAGGCTTGATTAACGCACTACAAACTGGAGGCGTTGATATAGGATTTTTTGTGTTACCGAACATAGGTTTTCCTAATGAAGTCGGTTTACATATTCTTGAATATGATAACCTTGTTTTGGTCATGGATAAAACTCTATCCGAAAAAGGAGATTTTGCAACCTTATCTTCTATTTATCCTATCATTTGTAATAATAACCCTGCGTCACTTTCTTCTTTAATTAGTATTTGTGCGGAGTGGAATATCGTTCCTAAATATATTCTATTTGACAATAACGATGATATTATTTATCGTCTTCAAATTGGAAATGCTGTTGCAATTTTACCCGAACAATATGTTTACAACAATTTGAACATTAACAATATTGTGATTTCCCCCATTCCAAAAGCATCACAAAATAACATCTGCACCATTGCTGTTTATAATACGAACGGCACGCCAAACATTGTAAAAGAGTTCTTAAACACTCTACCCTGCCATTTACCTTCCTGTCATTCCTGTATCAACAGCAATAATAAATGCCAGTTCGCTAATCCCTAATCATTTCAATTATGCCCGCAGCTCCCATGCCGCCTCCTATGCACATAGTAACCAATCCGTATTTACCTTTTGTTTCGGTCAAATAATCTATAACTTTCCCCACCAGTATTGTACCGGTACAGCCTAATGGGTGTCCAAGTGCTATTGCACCGCCGTATGGATTTACCTTATTCATATCAAATCCTAGTTCTCTGCAGCATGGTATCGATTGTGCTGCAAAAGCTTCATTAATTTCAATTACATCCATATCATCTACAGAAAGATTCGCCCTTTTCATAGCTTTCGGCACCGCAAAAATAGGCCCCAAACCCATTTGTGTAGCATCACACCCCGCTATTGCAAAACTTTTTATTCTCGCAAGTGCTTTTACCCCTAACCGTGCAGCTTTTTCACGGCTCATAAGTATTGCGAAAGCTGCACAATCATTAGTTTGCGAAGAAGTTGCAGCAGTAACCAATCCATCTTTTTTAAAACATGGTGTCAGTTTTGATAAACTCTCCAAAGTAGTTTCAGGTCTGATGCCCTCGTCTTTTTTGATTATAATAGGCATTCCTTTCTCATCTATTGCTTCAGTTCCGTCTCTGTTAATAACCCTAACAGGTATAATCTGCTTTTCGAGTTTCCCTTCTCTTTCCGCTTTCGCAGCTTTTCTATGTGACATAACAGCAAACTCGTCCATCTCTTTCCGTGTAATACCTTTAGCAATAGCAACATTTTCAGCAGTTGCCCCCATTGACATATATGCACCGGGGTAATTTTTAACAAGCCATGCATCATCACATGCCCCGTGATATGACGGATAAGTATTCAAGGTATATGTCATCGCTTCAACTCCGCCTGCAACATAAACATCTCCCTGGCCACACTCAATAGCATTGGCTGCCATAACCATTGTTTGAAGCCCTGATGAACAGAAACGATTAACCGAAACACCTCCTATAGAATCCGGCAAGCCTGCACGGTTTACTATCATACGTGCAATATTCATTGATGTTTCACCAAATTGCATTGCACACCCTACTATAACATCCTCTATCTCTGTAGGATCTAACTGAGGTACTTTCTTTAATACTCCACTCAAAACTTGTGCTCCATACTCTATCGGATGCATCTTTGCAAAACTTCCTTTGTTAGCTTTAGCTAACGCACTTCTACCATACGCTACAATTACTGCTTCATTATTTTTCATTTTATTTCCTCAATAAACATACATCTTTTAGGGATGGCTACATCCTATGAAATCTCTAAAAGGATGTAGCCATTAATCATTTTACTTCAATTTTCCATTTTCCTTAGCCCATTCATGGGTTCTCTCTTTGTAATTCCAAGTTTCCAAGCTTTGTGGCTGCATCATAGTATTGACATCCTTATCATATCTCCAATTCATATAAATACTGCCATCTGCCTCTGTCATCTGAGCTTTATCTCCGCCTAGTTCATTCTTCTGGAGCATAGTTAATGTACTGTACTGCTCAGATACCGTATGTAATTTCAAATCTTCCATTAAAACTTTAGCCAATGGTCTTTTTACCAAATTTGCCGTTATAGTTCTAGGTTCACGAGGGACAGATTTAATTAATCTTGCTAATTCCCATGCTCTTTCTGTTACCTTTCCTTTTGGACATATTTCGTTAATCCATCCCCATTCAAGTGCCTGTTTCGCATCCCATTGGCGAGATGTATAAATATGGTAAGCCGCTCTCTTAGTCCCTAAGAAATGCTGCATAAGTAATGCCATACCATCTCCGGGAACAAGCCCATATTGGAAGTGGAAATCATCCCATCTACAATCTTCTGCGGCAATTGTAATGTCGCACATCAGAATGGAATCCCAATGGAAACCCGGTCCTTCCATAACTCCAATTGATGGAATTTCAAGATCGAATACAAAATTCTTAATCAGATTAGTATCATCAAAGTACTGATGATCGAATCTTTCTTCATCATATCGATCCCAGCCCTCAGGGTCTGTATCTTGCATATGATTTGGTCCTTCATGTTTCCAAATCAATACTTCATTTTCATGATCCATTGAAATGATTCGCACAAGCTGCGACATTGCACGATGCGCAGCACCGCTCCAATACATCTTACCTCCATTTGTTTGCATTGTTACTTCTAAAATCCCATCTTCTCTAACAAGTTTGAAATGGTCTTTAAACCATTCCTTATATTCTTCAAATTTTGGAATTTCCGCATATGGCACTTTTCCATATGGATGATACTCTTTTTTCATTTCTATTCTCCTACTACATTACTTAATTTTTTCTTTTTTAACTTCTATCTGAGGAATCCCTAAAATTTCTCTTGCCTCTCTCGGTGTAGCTACTTCATTTCCAAATGTGTGAATAACATTTACTGCCCGTTCTACCAGCATCACATTTGTAGCCATGATTTTCGTTCCGTCTGCGTTATAACCATATACCACATTGTCCTCTAATCCTACGCGTACATGTCCTCCTAATGCAATTGTACTATATAAAATCGGCAAATGACCTTTACCTACGCCGAACGCAGACCATGTGCTGCCTTCCGGAATATGATTTTTCAAATACAGCAGATTTTCAACCGTTGCCGACATTCCGCCCAAAACAC
>CAYTRJ010000104.1:0-6353 GCA_964440185.1 uncultured Faecalimonas sp.
AAGCATACACGTTGAAACAGTAAGAAATGTTCGTGAGAACTTTCAATATCTCGATGTGGGTATATTTGTCCATATTTTGAGTAGCAGAATGCATGAATAAAAAAGATATAAGATCTTACTCTATGAATGAATTAAAGGTAGAGATGGAAGAAATTGGTGAGAAGGCGTTTCGAGCAAAGCAGGTGTATGAGTGGCTTCATGTGAAATTGGTAGATTCTTTTGAAGAGATGACGAATTTATCAAAAGCATTGCGAGAAAAACTAGATGCGAATTATGAGATACCAACTGTAAAAATGTTGGAACGTCAGGAGTCAAAATTAGATGGAACAAATAAGTTTCTTTTCCAATTACAAGATGGAAATATGGTAGAGAGTGTACTTATGAAATACAAACATGGAAATTCTGTGTGTATTTCTTCGCAAGTAGGATGCCGTATGGGATGTAAATTCTGCGCTTCTACATTAGATGGATTGGAACGAAATTTACGTCCATCGGAAATGCTGGGACAAATTTATCAGATTCAAAAGATTTCGGGAGAACGTGTATCAAATATTGTTATCATGGGGACAGGAGAACCAATGGATAACTATGATAATTTTGTGAAATTTATTCAATTACTGACAGACGAAAATGGATTACATATCAGTCAACGAAATGTAACTGTATCGACTTGTGGGATTGTCCCAAACATGAAACGACTTGCAGATGAAAAATTACAGATCACGTTAGCACTTTCGTTACATGGCTCGAATCAGGAAAAGAGAAAAAGCCTTATGCCAGTAGCAAATAAATATGACTTGTCGGAAGTGCTTGAGGCGTGTGATTACTATTTTGAAAAGACAGGACGCCGTATCAGCTATGAATACAGTTTAGTGCATGGAGTAAATGATACAGAAGAAGATGCAGCAGAATTGATTGCACTTCTAAAACACCGAAATTGCCATTTGAATTTGATTCCGGTGAATCCGATCAAGGAAAGAAGCTTCGAAAAACCAAGTAAAAAAAGTGCTGATAATTTCAAATTAAAACTTGAAAAAAGCGGAATTAATGTTACTATTAGAAGGGAAATGGGCTCAGACATTGATGGAGCCTGTGGACAGTTAAGACGGCGTTACGTAGAGACAAAATAAAGGAGAACTATATGAAGACGTTTTCAAAGACAGATGTCGGAAGAATGCGAGAGATAAATCAAGACTATGTATTTGTCTCAGAACAGCCAATTGGTAATATTCCGAATCTATTGATTGTCGCTGACGGAATGGGTGGACACAAGGCAGGTGATTTTGCTTCTCGTTTTGTAGTGGAAGAAGTGAAAAAGAGTCTTGCCAACAGTACGCAAGACGGACCAGAAGCGATGATGAGAGAAGCAATCTTATCAGCTAACCACAAGTTGATAGAGACTGCCAAAAAGGATACCCGTTTAGAAGGTATGGGGACTACATTAATAGTAGCAACGGTCATTGAGCATACCTTGTATTTTGCAAATATTGGTGATAGCAGACTGTATTTGCTAAATGATGAAATAAAACAATTATCGCGAGATCATTCTTTTGTACAAGAGATGGTACGCTTAGGAGGGATTGATCCTGAGGAAGCAAAACATCATCCAGACAAGAATATTATAACACGTGCAATCGGTGCGAAAGAAAATGTAGAAATAGACTTTTTTGAATACCACTTGAAAAAAGGCGATATCATTTTAATGTGTACAGATGGCTTGAGCAACATGATGGAGGATATTCAGATACTTCAGATTGTGAAACAATCAAGAGATGTTGTGGAGGCAGTAGAACAATTAATTGAGAAGGCGAATAATAATGGTGGAAGTGACAATATAGGTGTTATTGTTGCAGAACCTTTCGCAGAAGAGGTGAATTTATGATAAAAGAAGGCGTTATGATTAGCGGAAGATATGAGGTCATGGGACGCATTGGTACAGGCGGTATGGCAGATGTATACAAAGCAATTGACCGTATGCTAAATCGTTATGTAGCAGTAAAAGTATTGAAAAGCGAGTTTCGAGAAGACGAGATGTTTGTAAGAAAATTCCGTTCAGAAGCACAAGCGGCTGCTGGACTTTTACATCCTAATATTGTAAATGTTTATGATGTAGGAGAAGATTGCGGACTATACTATATTGTAATGGAACTAGTAGAAGGCATTACTTTAAAAGAATATATTCAGAAAAAAGGAAAACTTACATCCAAAGAAGCAATCGCAATTGCAATGCAAGTTTGCTTAGGATTGGATGTTGCACATAGTAATGGAATTGTACATCGTGATATTAAACCTCAAAATATCATTATTTCTAAAGAAGGAAAAGTGAAAGTAACTGATTTTGGAATTGCAAAAGCAACATCGTCAAATACGATCAGCACAAATGCAATGGGTTCTGTACATTATACATCACCTGAACAGGCTAGAGGTGGATTTAGCGATGTGAAAAGTGACATCTATTCATTAGGGATCACAATGTATGAGATGGTAACAGGAATTTTACCATTTGATGGGGATTCAACTGTTTCGATTGCATTAAAACATTTGCAAGAAGATATGGTAGCACCATCTGAGCATGTTCCGGAACTTCCATATAGTTTGGAACAGATTATTTTAAAATGTACACAAAAGAGTGCAGATAGACGTTATCCAGATGTGAATTCTTTGGCAAGAGACTTAAAACGTTCTGTACAAGACCCAGATGGAGATTTTGTTAAGATTGCACCAGCTGTCAGCATGGCAGATACTGTTATGATCACAGAAGATGATTTGGCGAAAATTCAAAATGCAGCGCCAGCAGAACAAGATTATGATGATGATTATGACGATTACGATGATGAATACGATGAACACGAAAGACGACGTACAGGCAAAAAGAAAAATGAAATAGATCCAAAGATGGCTAAAATCATGAAAATTTTAGCAATTGTTGCAGCTGTAATTTTTGCTTTTGTTTTGATTTTTGCAGTTGGAAAATCCATTGGGATTATTAAATTCGGACCAGGGATCCAACAATCAAATAATATGTATGAAGTACCAGAATTAGTTGGGAAAACATTAGAAGAAGCTGAAGAACTTTGTGAAAAACAAGGATTAGTGTTGAAGGTAACAGAAAAGAAAGAGTCTGAAAGTTACGAAGAAGGATACGTTACAGATCAAAAGACACAGGCAGGAACAAAATTGCAAGAAGGTGCTTATGTACAAGTTGTTGTAAGTTCAGGTCTCAAAGGAAAAGAAATTATAGTACCAGAAGTGATTGGCAAAACACAATCAACAGCAATTGAAGTACTAGTTGCAGCAGGATTTATGGAAGAAAATATTACGATCACAGAAGTCGAAAGCAACGAAGTGGATGCAGGAAAAGTTGTGTTTATTTCACCAGAAGAAAAATCAGCATCAACAGCAAAAGCTAAAATTGTCTTAGAAGTGAGTAAAGGAAAAGGAACTACAACAGTTCCAAGTTTAGTAGGAAAGATGAAAGAACAGGCAATAAGTGCAATTGAAGAAGCAGAACTTGTGATTTCTGTAGAAGAAGTATATAGTGATAAAACTACAGGGCAAGTTATTTCACAGGATATTGATGCAGGTACAAAAGTAGACAAAGGAACTGCAGTTAAAGTAAAAGTAAGTAAAGGAACAGAAATGATAAAAGTTCCAACAGGTCTTGTAGGAAATCACAAGAGCAATGTGGAAGCAACATTGAAAAATCTTGGATTTAAGGTGGAAGCAGCATATTCTTCAAGCACACAGTATGCATATGATTATGTAATAGGTGTAGAAGGTGAAGGACAGACGGTAGAAAAAGGTACAACAATTGTTATTGAGATTAGTACAGGACCAGGTCCACAGGCAACACCAAGCACACCATCTGATAATCAAGGATCAGGGGAAGAGTAATATATGCGAGGAAAGATAGTGAAAGGGATTGCCGGATTCTACTACGTACATGTAGTAGAATCCGGTGTTTTCGAATGTAAAGCCAAAGGTGTATTTCGAAAAGAAAAGATAAAACCATTAGTAGGAGATGTTGTAGAAATCGACATTTTAGACGAAGTGGAAAAAAAAGGAAATATTATTGATATTTTAGAACGAAAAAATGAATTGATTCGACCAGCAGTGGCCAATATTGACCAAGCACTTGTGGTCTTTGCAGTTACAAAACCAAAACCACATTTTAATCTTTTGGATCGATTTTTGATCATGATGGAAAGTAAAGGGATTCCAGTTATCCTCTGCTTTAATAAAAAGGATATTGCAACGGAACCTGAGATTCGCCATTTAGAAGAAATCTATGAAGCTTGCGGGTATCAAATCGTATTTACAAGCGCATTGGAAGAAGAAAATGTAGAAGAATTAAAGCAATTGCTTCGTGGGAAAACGACTGCTATAGCAGGACCATCAGGTGTTGGAAAATCATCTTTGATCAATATTTTTCAGCCAGAAGCGAAGATGGAAACAGGAAGCATTAGCGAAAAAATTGAGCGTGGAAAACACACGACACGACATTCTGAATTGATTTGGATAGAGGATGATACGTACATCATGGATACCCCAGGATTTAGTTCACTTTACACAAATGATTTTGAAAAAGAAGAATTGAAATATTATTTTACAGAATTTGAACCATATGAAGGGATGTGCAGATTCCAAGGTTGTGATCATGTACATGAACCAGGATGTGCTGTAAAGCAAGCGTTGGAAGAAGGAAAGATTCATACAATAAGATATGAAAATTATTTGGAAATGTATAAAGAGTTAAAAGAAAAAAGGAGATATTAGATTATGATGATTTTAGCACCATCTATGTTAGCTGCCGATTTTAAAGAATTAGGAAAGGAAATCCGTACGATTGAAGAAAATGGAGCTCAATATTTACATTTTGATGTAATGGACGGGATGTTTGTGCCAAGTATTTCATTTGGTATGCCAGTATTACAATCGATTCGCCCTGCGACAAACCTTGTGTGTGATGCACATTTAATGGTAACAGAACCAATTCGTTACGTGGAAGCTTTCGCAAAGGCAGGAGCTGATTTGATCACAATTCATTTGGAAGCATGTGAAGATGTAGAGGCAACGATTGCAAAAATCAGAGAATGTGGATGTAAAGTAGGGATTTCTATTAAACCAGCAACTCCAGTATCTGCACTAGACAATTTGTTAGATAAAGTAGATATGGTTCTTATTATGTCTGTAGAACCAGGATTTGGTGGACAGAAATTCATACCAGCATCATTAGACAAGATTGCAGAGCTTAGAAACAACTTAAATGAAAGAGGATTAGAAGTTGATATTCAAGTAGATGGCGGAATTTATACACATAATGTAGAAGAAGTAATTAAAGCAGGAGCAAATATCATTGTTGCAGGATCAGCGGTATTTAATGGCGATGTTGCTCAAAATACAAAAGATATGCTTGAAATTTTAAAAAGATATGAATAGAACAGGAATGATCATTACAGGTGGCTCAATTGATGAGCCATTTGTTTTACAAAAAATAAAAGAAAAAAAGCCAAAATATCTGATCGCAGTAGATAGAGGACTATTATTCTGCTATCAGAATCAAATTCGGCCAACCCATATAGTGGGGGATTTTGATAGTGTTCCCAAAGAAGTCATTGCTTATTACAGAGAACATACAGACATTGAAATTCGCACATTCAATCCTGTAAAAGATGCATCAGATACAGAAATTGGCTTACGACTAGCTCTTGAAATTGGTGCAAAAGAAATTTGGCTTTTAGGCGCGACAGGAACTCGTCTGGATCACGTAATGGCAAATATGCAGATTCTAAAAATTGCATTAGATGCAAATGTGAAGGCTTATATTTTGGATTCGCATAATCAAATTTCACTTTATAATGGGAAAATCATATTGGAAAAAGAAAAGCAGTATGGAAGTTATTTTTCTGTTTTCCCATTAGGTGGAATTGTGGAAGGACTGACTATCAGAGGAGCAAAATATCCGTTAGAGAAATATCGACTATTCCCTTACGACAGTCTCTGTGTGAGTAATGAAGTACAGGAGGAAAAAGTGGAAATTACTTTTTCAGATGGAATGTTGATTTTAATGGAGACTAGAGATTGATAAAAATATTGAAAGCAAAATAGTCATATGATATAATTTATAAGTTAATTGGATTTAAGCATGAGATAGGAGATATAGAAAATGAAATTAGGAATCGTTGGATTACCAAATGTTGGAAAAAGTACATTATTTAACTCCTTGACAAAGGCTGGTGCAGAATCTGCGAATTACCCATTCTGTACAATCGACCCTAACGTAGGTGTTGTTACAGTTCCAGATGCACGTCTTCAAGTGCTTAGTGATATGTACAATTCCAAAAAAATCATAC
>CAYTRJ010000105.1:0-6333 GCA_964440185.1 uncultured Faecalimonas sp.
GCCCACATTGCTTTTGCAGCATCAATTGGTGATCCACCACCCATAGCCACGATCCAATCTGGTTCGAAAGCTCTCATCGCTTCTGCACCTTTCATAACTGTTTCTACAGATGGGTCTGGTTCTACACCTTCAAATAATTGTACTTCCATTCCTGCTTCTTTTAAATAGTTTACAGCTTTATCAAGAAATCCTTGACGTTTCATTGAGCCTCCACCAACTACAAGAATTGCTTTTTTCCCTTTTAAATTTTTAAGTTCTTCTAAACATCCTTTTCCGTGATAAATGTCTCTTGGTAATGTAAATCTTGCCATAATACTCGCTCTCCTTCTTGATTGCTTATTGTTATTTTTTTATCAACCAGTTTTGTACAATTATACTACTTTCTGATATATAATACAAGTATTTATTGGATATTTAGTACATATTTATTATTGTTTTTTTCAATAAATAACAACCACTTATTTCTTTTTTAACAAATTTTATAAATTTTCATTCTTCAACGCATCAATCGGATTATCTTTCTTAATCTTACTCATGGAATACATCATAGTTGCAAAGACAACTGCGAATACACTCAATACAGAAATACCAATTGCAGTCCAAGGGATTCGAAATCCCGCATCATATCCAGCCGCCATCGCTAAATAGATCAGATATGTTGATCCAACAGATGCCGGTAATCCATACATCAACGCTCTTGAACCATATAAAATACATTCAAAATTCATCATACGGTTGAATCCTTTTGATGTCATACCAACCGATTTCAGCATTGCAAATTCTCTGCGGCGCAAACTAATATTGGTCGATATTGTATTAAAGACATTTGCTGCTGCGATCAAAGAAATCAAAATTGTAAATCCATATGCAAACACTTGAATCAACATAACAATATTTCTATTTTCCTCTTCAACCTCGGCATAATCATTAAAATAGTTTGTGCTGATTCTTGCATCCGTTACCAGCGCTTTAATTTGTGCTCTGCTTTCATTTGGATCCTCCGATTTTATATAATAGGTATAAGTATAATCATCCATATTTTTTTCTGGAAGAACACTAGTCTTCATCGATTGTGGATATAGAAGCTTCAATTGACAATTCCACACATCTTTCTCATAAAACGGTTCTTCTCGGATCACTTTTCCTGCCTTTAAAACATATTCCTTCTGTACATCTTTTTCTGAAGATTCTAAGTCCCCCATAAGGCTAACAGAAACTTCAAAATCACTTTCTTTTGTCACATCAACTTTCAGGAATTGGCCTTTTTCGTAATCAACAAACTGATTATCATCAATCGCTATTGCCATTGGTGCATTTGGATCCATGTAAATATCCTCATCTAATCCATACTGTTTCAGCAGCCCTTTAAACTCCGTATCATCTACAAAAGAAATAGAAGTAGGCACAGCTATCTGCGTACCGTCTTTTGTAACCGGACCATCCACCTGTTCAGATGCTATTTCTGCATAATCCTTTGTCACTTTTTCATTGGATATATATCCCGTACTAGTTAACGTTTGCTCATACACTGCAGCTGTGACCGCATCACACTCTTTCAGTTTCGCAAGCATTTCCTCTTGTGTAATCTTTGCAAAATTTTCCATTTCACCATAAAACACAAAATCATACTCATACGGTGCGATCCCACCTACTGCTGCATCCATCAAATAATCTGTAAGCGCTGACGCTGATACAAAAAGAAGAATGCTCATAAACAGACTTACTATTGTCGTACGATATTTTTTCTTATTACGCTTATAATACTTATTTGCAAGCACCCCCGGCAATCCAAATACTTTAAGGATCCACTTTGGCGTCCTTACATCCTTGCTTTTCGCATAAATATCGTTGTTTTGACGTATTGCTTCTACTGCTGATACACGCATTGCACGTTTCGAAGGAATCCATGCCGAAAGCACCACTGTGATAAACGAGACAACTACTGCAATCATAACAGATATTACTGATATATTTAATTTCATATCCGTAGGAAAACCTAGTGATTGAAATTTATCACCAATTATGTTTAATGTCACTCCAATACCCGCTATTCCCGATAGCACGCCCAACGGAATACCGATACCACTTACCACAAAAGCCTCATAAAATACCACTTTGCGAAGTTGCTTCTTCGTCGCTCCCACAGATGATAGCAAGCCAAATTGTTTTGTTCTTTCTGATACTGAAATAGAAAATGCATTATATATCAGCGAAATAGAGCCAAGCATGATCAAAGTGATCACAATTGCTGAAAGACTTCCAATCACGACTCCAATACTATTATATATAGACACTCCTTGAAGCATTAGCACATCCCTATTTGTTTGTCCTTCTATCTGATATGTTTGCATAAAATCATAAATATTTTTCGCATTTTTCATTTTGAAATATACATCATACCGACAGTCATCCGTCTGTTCTTTATCCACAACAGTAATTGCAGTATATCCAGGTGCGCTATACCCTTCCAGATTATAATGCAAACGTTCATAAAATCCTACAACTGTATAAGTTCGTGTTTCCTTTATCTGCAACTCTTCACCATTTACAATTTCATCTCCATTTTCATCATAAACATAACATGGATTGCTTTGTCCTAGAGAATATCCATCTAACATACGTTCACCAATATCTAACGTAATCGTATCCCCAATATCATAGTTTACATTTCCATTCGTCTGTAAATGTTCTGGCAAGAGAATCTCTGTATTCACTTCCGGATATCTTCCTGAAAGTAAATGAACTGGCATCTGTTCTGTAAATTTTTCAACTTCTCCACCAATAATGTAAAGATATGGCTTATACTCATTTTCTGATTGAATATTCGCATACCCTAATATCTGATTATAAGTAGTGTCTGCTAACTCTCCAGTTTCCAACAACTCTACGTACTCATCCCAAGCAATTTCTTCTGCACTTCCATGCCAATCACCATATACATACTTATAATATTCTCCGATGTAATTATAAAAACTAGAAGCAAATGTTGTCACTGCGCATATCATCGCTGACGAAAGAATAATTCCTACAATAGTTACAACAGTTCGCACCTTGTTTTTTCTCAAAGATTCCTGTGTTACTTTATAGAATACATTCATCGACGGATCACCTCATCCCTTGTGATTTTTCCATCCTCAATTGTCAAAACTCGGTCTGCTTGAAGTGCAATATTTTCATCATGTGTAATTATAATAAGCGTCTGATTGTACTTTTCATTTGACTTTTTCAGCAGTTCCACGATTTCCTGACTATTCTTTGAATCAAGATTTCCGGTTGGTTCATCTGCCAGTACAACTGCAGGAGCATTCATCAGCGCTCTCCCAATCGACACTCTTTGTTGCTGTCCTCCTGAAAGTTGATTTGGCAAATGCTTTTCTCGTCCATCCAATTTTAATGTGTGAAGCAATTCCTTTAAACGTTCTTTATTCACCTTTTGTCCATCCATAAGAACCGGCAAGGTAATATTTTCTATAACATTTAATACCGGGATCAAATTATAGAACTGATAGATAAGACCTACTTGACGACGACGAAAAACAGCAAGCTGCTCTTCATTTTGTACATAGACATCATCCCCATCCATATACACCTTTCCACTAGTCGGTTTATCAACGCCTCCTAAAATATGAAGCAATGTAGATTTTCCAGAACCCGATGGTCCTATGATTGCAACAAATTCTCCTTTCTTTACCGAAAAGGAAACATGGTCTAACGCTTTTACTTCATTCTCACCTTTTCCATATGTTTTGCAAAGATTTTCAACCCGTAATATTTCCATAATGATTTTCTCCCTTCTTTCCTTTACAACCTCTAGTATACTCCGTCAAGATGACCATTACGTGACTTAAAAATAACAAAAATGTCACTTTATAAGATTCAAAAAGGAACCATCGCTAGACAGTTCCTTTGTAAAATCTTATTGTAAATACAGCGCCTCTCTCTGCTCTGTTTTCTGCTTTTATCGTTCCATTTTGTTCTGAGATGATCATTCGCGCAAGAGCAAGACCAATCCCAAAACTTTTTCCCTGTGAGTTTTTGCCTTTGTAAAAACGATCAAAAATATATGGTAAATCTTCTTTTTCTATCCCGACTCCATCATCTGTGATCACAATTTCTGTATAAAGCACATTTTCCATCGCCTTTATTGCCAAATGTCCACCATCTTGCGTATGTTCCATGCAGTTTTTAATAATATTCCCTATCGCTTCTGCTGTCCATGAAACATCACCTGTAAAATCACCTTCAGCGCAAATATCAAGAGTTTGTTCTCGCAGCTCAATAGGTACTAACAGTGGCTCTACAGCAATATGAAGTAGTTCTAAAACAGAAATAGTTTCTTTTTTCAATTGAACCGTCCCTGCGTCTAGCTTCGAAATCTTAAGCAGTGACGTAATAAGCCAATCGATTCGCGATAAAAGTCCTAACAGTTCGTGAGTAAGTTTGATTTTTCTTTCTTCTGATATATTTGGCTCCGACAGAAGGGATACCACCAGATTAATAGATGTAAGTGGTGTTCGAATTTGATGCGATATATCTGCCAACGAATCTGCTAAGTAAATTTTATCATCTATAAGCTGTTTCCTTTGCTCTCGCAAACGATTTGTCATTTTATGAATTTCACTCTGCAGCACTCCAAATTCTCCTTCCGAATACCGTTCTAGTGAAATACTAACATCTTCTCCATGCAAAATCCGATTCATGTCAGAGGCAAGTTCTGCTAATTTTTTATAACGTTGATAAGTGCTAATAAGATAGATACTAAATAAAATGACACAGAGTCCAAAAGTGAATATCGCAAATTTCACATCCCAGAAAGATGCAAAAATCGTAAAAATAGCTGTTATCAGCACATACAACACCGATATTTTCCGTACTTCTACATTTCTAAATAATTTCATCATGCTTCTACCTTATATCCCACTCCACGTATTGTTATAATGATTTTCGGATTTTGAGGATCTTCTTCAATTTTTTCTCGAAGTCGTTTGATATAAACAGTCAAAGTATTGTCATTCACAAACTCTCCTGCAATGTCCCATATAGATTCTAAGAGCTTCGTACGTGTTAATACTATACCTCGGTTATTGATAAACACAAGTAAAAGCCTATATTCCAAAGCCGACAGATACAAATCCTTTCCATCTTTACTTGCAATCCCTTTCTCAGTGTCAACAGTAACATTACCAAGTCTCACAACAGACCCATTTCCTCCTGTTAGCCGGAGAATATTCTTGATTCGCGTTACCAATTCTCTCGGACGAAATGGTTTTGCTATATAATCATCTGCGCCCAACTCAAATCCAGTAACTGTGCTATATTCGTCACTGGAAGCAGTTAGAAAAATAATCGGTATATTGTATTCTAATTTAATGGCTTTACAGACTGCAAATCCATTTCCATCAGAAAGCGAAACATCTAACAAGACCAGATCAAACTTTTCAGTTGCCACCAATTGCAGTGCTTCTCGCTGTCCAGATGCGCTTTCCACTTCATAACCTTCTGTTTTCAGAAAATCTATTAAATTAGACACAATCTCTTTATCATCTTCTACTAATAATACTTTTGCCATTTGTATTTTCTCCATTTTATTTTTCGCATCCTAGCGGATCATTTCATGCAATAAAAACATTATAATAATTTCATATTATACAAAAAGCGTCGAAACACGATTGTTCCGACGCCTTAAAATCACTTTATCACAGAGATTATTGAGCCATTTGTTTTGCAACTTCAGCTGCGAAATCTTCTTCTTTCTTTTCGATACCTTCACCTGTTTCGAAACGAACAAATTTAGCTAATTTGATTTCTGTACCGTTAGCTTTTCCAACTGCTTCTAAGTATTGAGCAACTGTTTGTTTTCCATCTTCTGCTCTAACATATGTTTGATCTAATAAGCAGATTTCTTTCATTTGTTTGTTGATACGTCCCATGATCATACCATTGATAACTTTTTCTGGTTTTTGTGATTCTTTAGGATCGTTCATGATTTGAGCTAAGATGATTTCTTTTTCGTGTGCAATGTAATCTGCATCAACATCAGCTTGGCTTACGTATTTAGCATTTAAAGCTGCTACTTGCATAGCTACGTTTTTAAGAGCTGCTTTGATTTCATCGTTCACTACTGCTGTTTCAGCTGCAACTAAAACACCAATTCTTCCGCCACCATGAATGTATGGTACAACTGTACCGTTTTCAATAGTAACTTTTTCGAATCTTCTGATGCTAAGTTTTTCACCGATTCTAGCGATTTTTTCTGTTAATGCTTCAGCAACTGTTTTGCTTGCATCTTCATTCCAAGCTTCTGCCATGAATGCATCCATATCAGCTGCATCT
>CAYTRJ010000106.1:0-6307 GCA_964440185.1 uncultured Faecalimonas sp.
CTGAAGTAGATGATTATTTAAAATCATCCACCCCAACATTTATTTTAGAGCCTTTTTCTTATGTTCATCTTAATTTTGTTACGAATTTGTTACATGTTTTTGACATTGGTAAGTACATATGATAGAATAATGAAAGTATAAATCACAATTAGATCTGAAAGAAACATAGAGGTGAATACAGTGGATAAGCACGAATATCGTTTAAAAACAGAAAAGATGCTTGAATATATGAAGAAAAAATCATACAAAGAAGCACTTGAAATCGCGGAAAGTATTGATTGGAAGAATATAAAAAATGGCGGTGTTTTATGCGCCGTAAGTGAAATATATGAACAAAATGGAGAGTTTGAAAAAAGTAGAGAAGTCCTTTTCCAAGCTTATGAACGTGCTCCAGAAAGTAAGAAAGTAATTTACCGTTTAGGTACACTTGCATTGAAACTTGGAGATATAGAAGAGGCTGAAGATTGTTATGAAGAATTCTTAAATGTAGCTCCCAAAGATCCAAACCAGCATATCTTAAGATATAAGATTTTGAAAGCAAAGAATGCACCTGTTGCGGAACAGATTGCAGCATTAGAAGATTTCAAAAAAGTAGAATATATTGAAAAATGGGCATTTGAATTGGCGGTGCTTTATAAAAAAGCCGGTATGATTTCTGAATGTGTGGAAGAATGCGATGATTTAATCCTATGGTTTAGCGAAGGAAAGCATATCAAAAAAGCGATGGAATTAAAGATGCAATACAAACCACTTACTCCGTTGCAACAAGAAAAATATGATAGTTTTACAGTAGCTGAAGAAGCTGCAGAAGTTACAGAAACAGCAGAGGCAGTAAAAGAAGAACCAGTAAAAGAAGATGTGAAAGAAGCCATTGAAGAAATAGAAGCAGTAGAAGAACCTGTGGAAGAAAGCATTGAAGAATCGGTGGAAGAGATTGCTGAAGAACTAGAAAAAATAAAAGTGTCAGAAGAATCCACTGCTCCAACAATGAGTGTGCAAGAGATTGTTGCTGATTGGGAAGAAAAGCAGAGAGAAAACGCTCAAATCATACAAGCAAAATTGGAAGAAGCGCAACAAGAAAAAGCACAGATGGAAGCGGAAGCAGAAGAGACACAAGAAGACGAAGAAATTCTTCCAGAAGAAATTCGTCAACTTATTGAAGAATTAGAGGGAGAAGATGATCTGACACCAACTTGGAAGACACAAGTTATACCACAGCCTGTAGTGACACCAGTGTTTGAAACACCAGTGCTTGAACCGAAGGTGGAAGCAGTACCAGAAGCGGTACTTACTCCTGTGGAAGAAACAATCTCACGTGTCGTACAAGCACTTCAAGGAGAAAATGTATCTGTAGAGGTTGAAGAAAAAGCAGAAGCAGTTGTGGAAGAAGTGACATTGGATGAGGAAGAAGACATCAAACTAGGAGATACAAGAGCCATTGAAATTTCTGCAAAGGCATTGGAGAATGCGATTCAAATTGATGATATTGAAAAAATGACAGAAGAAAGAGAAGAACCAAAAGAAAAAACAACAGGTTCTCCTTATGATACAGGATTTATTGTACAAGGTCGTTATGATTTGGAAGCACAAAGCGAAGTGGGATTAAAAGCTGGTCTTACAGAAGAACAGAAGAAATTATTTTCATATTTTGTTCCAGTACATGGTATGAGTGAACAAATTGTAAATGTGCTCCAACATGATAAGGAATGTAAAGCAAGATACGGAACTTCCCGTACTGGAAATATCTTGATCATAGGACGTAAAGGTTCTGGAAAAACTGTTCTTGCAGTGAATATTATTAAAGCTATTCAAAAAGCAAGAAAGATGAAGCAAGGAAAGGTAGCTATTGTAACAGCAGAATCATTGAATAAAAAAGATGTATCAGAAATCTTAGAAAAGCTTCATGGCGGTGCACTTGTAATCGAAAAAGCATCTCGTTTGAAACGTAGAACAGTAGAAGATCTATGCGAAGTAATGGAAGGTCAGACAGGAGAGCTTTTGGTAGTTCTTGAGGATGAAAGAAAACCAATGGATAAGTTGCTTGCTGCATTTCCAAATTTCTCAAAGAAATTTACATCACGTGTGGAATTGCCAGTATTTATTAATGATGAATTAGTAACATTTGGACAAACATATGCAAAAGAAAATGGGTATAAGATTGATGATATGGGAATCTTAGCTCTTTACAGTAACATTGATGTTTTACAAAGAGAAGAAAAGGCAGTTACTGTTGCAGATGTAAAAGATGTAGTAGATGATGCAATTACACATGCCAAAAAAGCAAGTATGAAAAAGATTATGAAGAAATTGTTCGGAAAGAGCAAAGACGATGGAAATCGTGTTATTTTAACAGAAGAAGATTTTAGATAATACATAGAGTTTTGAGGTGTAAATACTTCAAAACTCTTTCTTTTTGAAGAAAACTAAAGTATAATAGTTATACTAACGTGGAGGTGTATAGAAATGAAAAATATTGCCTATGAGATTGGGGAATTGGACCATTATTTATTTGGACAAGGAACCCATTATGAAATTTATAAGAAGCTCGGAGCTCACATAGTGACAGAAGGAAATAAGAAAGGTGTTTATTTTGCGGTATGGGCACCCAATGCTGTTTCAGTATCTGTCGTTGGTGAGTTTAACGATTGGGAACCAAAGATAAATGAAATGAAGCGCGGAGAACCACTTGGCATCTATACTTGTTTTGTTCCAGGTGTAAAAGAAGGTGCGTTATATAAATATTGCATCGAAACAAAAGAAGGTGATTTCTTATACAAGGCTGATCCATTTGCAAATTATGCGGAGTTGAGACCAGGGAATGCGTCTCGCGTTACAGATATCAGTAATTTGAAGTGGACAGATGCGAAATGGATCACAGCACGCAGTAAGTGGGATCATAATGTAAATCCTGTATCAATTTATGAAGTACATATTGGTTCATGGAAGAGACACCCAGGAAAAGAAGATGAAGGATTTTATAATTATCGTGAATTTGCAAAAGAAGCAGTAAGTTACATGAAAGAGATGGGGTACACTCATATTGAATTGATGGGAATTGCAGAACATCCATTTGATGGTTCTTGGGGATATCAAGTAACTGGTTATTATGCACCAACATCACGTTATGGAACACCGGAAGATTTTGCGTATATGATCGATTATTTCCATAAAAATAAAATTGGTGTTATTTTGGACTGGGTTCCAGCACATTTTCCAAGAGACGCACACGGACTAGCAAATTTTGATGGAACTGCTGTTTTTGAATATGCAGATCCTAAAAAGGGAGAACATCCTGATTGGGGAACAAAAATTTTTGATTATGGAAAAGCAGAAGTGAAAAACTTCTTAATTGCAAATGCGTTGTTCTGGATTGAATATTTCCATATTGACGGACTTCGTGTGGATGCAGTTGCGTCTATGTTGTATTTGGACTACGGAAAAGAAGATGGTCAATGGGTAGCGAACAAATATGGTGGAAATCAAAACTTAGAGGCAATTGAGTTCTTTAAACATTTGAATTCTGTTGTACTTGGACGCAATCCTGGAACGATGATGATTGCAGAAGAGTCTACAGCATGGCCAAAAGTAACAGGAAAACCAGAAGAGGATGGCTTAGGATTTAGTGTGAAATGGAACATGGGATGGATGCATGATTTTACAGAATATATGAAATTAGATCCATATTTCCGTAAAGGAGCACATCATAGTATGACATTTGCTATGAGCTATGCGCATAGTGAAAACTATGTATTAGTATTATCTCATGATGAAGTAGTACATTTGAAATGTTCTATGTTAAATAAGATGCCAGGACTTGGGTTTGACAAATTTGCGAACTTAAAAGCAGGTTATGCATTTATGATCGGTCATTCTGGTAAGAAGCTGTTATTCATGGGACAAGATTTTGGACAACTTCAAGAATGGAGTGAAGCAAGAGAATTAGACTGGTATTTATTGAAAGAAGATTCGCATAGACAATTACAAGAATTCTGGAAAGATTTACTTCATTTATACAAGAGCAATAAAGCGTTGTATGATTGTGAAGGAAGCTGGGAAGGATTCGAGTGGATCAATGCAGATGATGCAGAACGCAGCATTTACAGCTTTATGAGACATTCAAAAGATAAGAAGAAAAACCTATTGTTTGTATGTAACTTTACACCAGTTGCAAGACCAGATTATCGCGTAGGTGTTGACAAACGTAAACAGTGCAAATTACTTATTAACAGTGATGAAAAGAAATATGGTGGCGAAGGAAAAGAACGCCCACTTGTATACAAACCAACAAAAGCAGAATGTGATGGAAGACCTTATTCATTTGGATATGATTTACCACCATATGGAGTTGCTATTTTTGAAATTTAATAAGATGTTTGAAAAGAAGCCTCGCTGTGAGACTTCTTTTCATTCGGTTATGGATGAGGAGAATATATGAGATTACGAAATATACCGGGAGCAGATGATGTGATTCGAGCACATGTGATTGCAATCAAAGATGAAAAAGAACATAGAGGAAAATGGAGTGAAGTGTTTGGAAATTCAAATCCAATCCATATTGAGATTGGAATGGGAAAAGGTCAATTTCTTTTAACACTTGCAAAACAAAATCCTGATATTAATTATATAGGCATAGAACGTTACTCAAGCGTTCTATTACGTGCATTAGAAAAATTTGACACAGAAGAATTTTGTGATTTAACAAATATCCGTTTTATTTGTATGGATGCAATGGAATTACCAGAAGTATTTGAATTCGGAGAAGTTGCAAAGATTTATTTGAATTTCTCGGATCCATGGCCAAAATCAAGACATGCAAGAAGAAGATTAACATCAACAACATTTTTGGCACAGTATGACAAAGTATTGGCAAAAGAAGGTGTTGTCGAATTTAAGACAGATAATAGACCATTATTTGAATTTTCACTTGAACAAGTGGAAGAAGCTGGTTGGAAATTATTAGGGCATTCCTTTGATTTACATCACGATGAAGTGATGAATGCAGGAAATGTTATGACAGAATATGAAGAAAAATTCTCAAGTATGGGCAATCCAATTCACAAAATGATTGCAACAAGAGGTACATATAATATATAGTAAAAGGCGATGGAGTGATTCTCGTGAAGAGATGCCGTTTGTTTTGCTATCGCAGGAGATGTCGTTGTACGTTAAGAAGACTGCGTCGATGTTTTCGTGAAGTATACGATATTATAAATCTATAAAATACAAACAAATGAAAGGTGCAGGGATGAAAGAGGAATTCAAAAAAGAACTAAAAAGTATATTTAGTCTGAAGAAACTGGCTTGTGTAATCCTAGGAAATACCATTTATGGATTGGGGATTGCAGCGTTTGTTTTACCTTTAGGATTGATCACAGGTGGAACAACAGGGATTGGTTTGATCATGGACCATTTCTTTGGAATACCGGTAGAAACGGTTGCAGCAGTATTTAATATTTTGATGTTTATTATTGCGTGGTTTGTGCTGGGGACTTCATTTGCGTTAACAACCATGGTAAGTACATTTTATTTTCCGTTTATTTTAGGAGTGCTTAAAAAAGTGGAAGTGCTTCAGACAGTGACATCAGATCCAATGCTTGGAACAATTTGCGCAGGGATACTAATTGGTATAGGGCTTGGTATTGTAATACGTGCAGGAGCGTCTACTGGTGGTGTGGACATTCCGCCACTTGTTGCAAATAAAAAGTTTGGAATACCAGTTTCGGCAGGACTTTATGCATGTGATGTAATTATCTTATTTGGACAAATGTTATTCCGAGATGTGGAGAAGAGCATTTATGGAATTTTATTGATCATGATTTATACAATGGTAATGGATAAAGTGCTTGTTGCGGGTAAGAGCCAGCTTCAAGTAAAAGTTATTAGTAAGCATTATGAAGAAATTAATAGTGCGATCCATCAGAAATTGGATCGTGGAACAACTTTTTATATAACAGAATCTGGTTATCTTCGAAATGATATGAAAACAGTTATGACGGTTATTTCAAATCGTGAGTTACCAAAGTTAAATCAAATTGTATTGGATATTGATCCAAAAGCTTTTATTGTAATCAATCAGGTGAAAGAAGTAATGGGACGTGGATTTACATTGCGAAAAAAAGCTGTTGAGAATGAATAAAAATAGTGAAGAAGGGGGTAAATAAGTTCAATTATTTACTCCTTTAAAAAAATTTAAGAAAATGCTTGCATTTTTGTGGAGATAGTTATATAATAATCATTGTGTTAATTGAATACACGCGCGATTAGCTCAGTTGGTAGAGCACCTGACTCTTAATCAGGGTGTCCAGGG
>CAYTRJ010000107.1:0-6297 GCA_964440185.1 uncultured Faecalimonas sp.
GCACAGAAAGAACGTGAAATCGCAAAAAATTTGAAGAGTCTCAGCATTGGTTTTGATAAAATTGCAGAAGCGACAGGGCTTTCAATTGCGGAGATTCAGAATTTATAGAAATGGCTATTGAGCAGGTGTGGAAGTCGGTTAATTGAAGTGAAATTAACTGATGGTTTAACCGATATAACAATCCAAGAACTTTTAAGCATTTGAATAATTACACACATGAAACAGTGAACGCTTGCGTCACTGTTTTTGTGTGCAGAAAAGATTACAGACATTGATAAAAGGTAATGTATTAATTTGATTTAAAGCATTTTACACTTGCTGCTTGTAAGGAGCATAGTCCTTATAAAGCTCAATAATATACTTTTTAAATAGTTGTGCAGAATTTGACAAGTAACGATCTTTTGGCCAAAAAATTGCTTGATTACGTTGAACATTTTCATTTTTTAAAGACAAGAAAACCATATCATGGAAAATATCTGAAGATCTGCAATTAAATGTTGTCAACATGACCATGCCTTCGCTTCGTGCAATTTTAGGACGCAAGGTATAATCACAAGTGATTTGGGATTTTGGGATAAATCCTGAGTTTACGCATAGTTCGTTGCAGTAGCGTGCGAATGAAGAATCCGGCATGTTTACAAATCGTTCATTACGTGCTTCATACAGATCAATAGAAGTACGATTCGCAAAGGGATGGTCTTTAGGAACAGCTAAAGCAATTTCATCGTGAAACAATATAGTGGATTCCCATGAAGGATCATTGAAACCTTCCGGTGAGGCAATCATTAAATCGACATTATCATTTGGTATTTTCTTTCCATTGGCAATTGAGTCAAATGAAAATGTATGAAAAGTGATATACGGATATAACTTCGTAAAATTGTGGATAGGGTTGAGCCAAATATATGGATTTGTAGAGGCCATTGTCAGATGTGTTTCAGATGAAGTCATCATATCTTCCAGCCTTTTCTTTCCATCATCAAGCTCTGACATTGCATGCTGAACAGCTTCATAATAGGCTTTTCCGTAAGGATTCAAATGAATATTTCTGCCCACACGATCAAAAAGAGATACACCAAGTTCATTTTCTAATCTGGAAATACTGCTACTGATAGCAGAAGGCGAAACAAACATATTTTCTGCGACTTTTGTTAAATGTTCATACTTTGCAAGTTCTAAAAAATATCTCAATTGTAACAGTTCCATGGCAATTCCTCCATAAATGATGTGACAAATACTTCGCAATGGAAAATTTCTTTTGTGTTAATGATAAATCATTATTCAATAACTTGTCAAGGCAAAATGTTAAACTAAAAAGAAAATAGATACAAGGAATGTTAATATACAGTTTAAATGTTTTTAATAGATGCTGTTATTTTATTAACATTAATGCTGTGGTAGAATACATTTAATTAAAAGTTAACATTTTAATGAGAGGAGAAGAAGTAAATGGACATAAAAGGAAGAACTGCCTTTGTGACCGGTGCAAATACCGGAATGGGAAAGGCAATTGCACTTGATTTGGCAAAGCATGGTGCAAATATATGTATAGGTTATTTTGATTTTGAAGACGAAGCGTTCAAAATGGCAGAAAAAATTTCTAATACCGGTGTAAAAGCAAAAGCATACAAAATTAATATAGCGGATGAGCAAAATGTTATAGATGTAATGCAAGAAGTTGAAAAGGATTTTGGAGAACTTGGAGCACTTGTAAACTGTGCAGGTATGACGAAAGTAATTCCGCACACTGACTTATATGCAATGACTTCGGATCTTTGGGATAAGATATATGCAGTAAATGTTAAAGGTACATTCTTCTGTTGCAGGGAAGCAAAACGCTTATTGGACAAAAAAGGCGGCTGCATTGTGAATATTACATCTACAGCAGGATTGAACGGAAAAGGTAGTTGCATTGCGTATGCATGTTCAAAAGCGGCTGAAATTAACATGACGCGTTCGCTTGCAAGAGTATTCGCACCGGCCGTAAGAGTTGTTTCTGTTGCACCGGGACTTGTACAGACAAATTTCACAAAAGCAATGGAGGCCGAAAGATTTACTAAACTTGCCAAAGAAACTTGCTTGGAAAGACTTGTGACACCTGAAGAAATGGCAGATGTTGTCGGTTCGTTAATTTACGGAACAGACATATTGACAGGTATTACGGTTGCGGCAGACGGCGGCAGAGTATTCTAAATTAAGTTATGAAATCCGATCGGGTTTTATATAGAACTTATTTCTCAGACACATATAAGTAATTTAGGAGGAAAAAAATGAAAAAGGTATTAGCTGTATTACTGGTACTCGTAATGGCATTTGCATGTTTTACGGGTTGTGGGGATGATGCCCAGAATGATGTAGAAAATTGGCCGTCAAAGACAGTAACATTTATCGTTCCGTTTGCAGCAGGCGGATCCACTGATATGGTATTCAGAGCTTTGGCTGACAAGTTAACGGAAGATTTGGGACAGACTTTCGTTGTTGAAAACAAAGAAGGCGGCAGCGGAAGCTTAGGACTTGCAGAAGCAGCGATTGCAGACCCGGACGGATATACATTCAGTATCGGCATGGGTTCAAATATGTGTATGGTTCCTAATATGTCAGACACCGGTTATGATGCATTTGATTTTACCCCAATATGTCAGGTTACAAATACTCCTGTAGTTTTGGCTGTTAACAAAGATCTTCCGGTAAATAATCTGAAAGAATTCATTGCATATGCAAAAGAAAATAATGTTACATGGTCATCTTCCGGTGCAAATAATACACAGCAGGTATTAATGACTTTATTAGGCGACAAAGAAGGTTTCACGACAACTCCTGTTCCGCAGGACGGTGCTCCGGCAGCAATCGCTGCTTGTATGGGTGGTCATGTTGATGCAGCGTTAGCAGTTGCAACTGACTTCACATCGGCATATGCTTCCAAAGAAGTGAAATTCATCTGTGTATTTGATGATCAGAGAGTAGAAAGCATGTCTGATATCCCTTGCACAAAGGAACTCGGATACGATGACTTATCATATGGCGTATGGTATTCCTTAGTTGGACCTCTCGGCATGGACGAAGCAATCGTTAATAAAATGGCAGAGGCTGTTAAGTCGGCAATGGAATCCGATTACCTTATCGAATCATATGCGAAGATGAATGCAATGACTGCATATCTGACACCTGAAGAATTAACCGCAAAAATTGCTGACTTTGATGCTGTTATGGATGATGTAATGGCTGACTGGTAAAATAATACGGCACCAAAGGCAATATAATTGGAGGTAATCAATTGAAAAAGATAGATAGAATATCCGGAATTGTAATCGTGATTTTCGCTGTTATAGGTTTTATCTATGCGAAAGCAACGAGCACACCGAGTACGGTAGGTTTGGCATCGAATACATATCCCCAGTTCTTATTTATCTGCTTAGCGATTTGTGGAGTGATCCTTGTGGTCACTTCACTTTCAAAAGATGAAGAAAAAGCAGTAATAAAGACTAATTGGGGTTCGCTTTTGCCAATTGTAGGCGTTCTGTTAGTTTATGTTTTAATTTTCGACCATGTACACTTCATAGTGTCTTCCATTATATTTACGGCAGCGGAAATGTATCTGTTTGGAGAAAAGAGATGGAAAATCATCGCACTTGTTTCGATTATTGCACCGGTTGTAATGTATCTGCTTTTCACACAGGCATTTTCTATCATGTTGCCGTCTAGTTTCGGTTGATAAAACATGGAAAAACGAAAGTAGAAAAGAGGAAAAAATATGTTTAATTTTAGTGTAGCAATTTCTTCGCTCGGTACTGTATTATCTGTGGATGTAATAGGATGGATTTTACTCGGAGTAATTGTCGGAGCTATGTTTGGTGCAATACCGGGATTGACAGCAACCACAGGAATTGCACTCTTCACACCTATGACATTCGGACTTGATGCGACATTAGCGATAGGTTTTCTTCTCGGACTGTTTTGCGGCGGACTTTGGGCAGGCAGCATTCCGGCAATCCTGATAAAGACACCGGGAGCACCCGGCAATGCAGCAACTACATTGGACGGCTATCCGATGGCACAGCAAGGCAAATCCGGTGAGGCGATGTTTTACTCAATAACTTGCTCTTGGTTCGGAGGAGTATTCTCAGCATTTGTCCTGTTATTCTTCGCACCGTTAATCGCAAGTGCAGCTTTGAAGTTTGGACCTGCGGAATATTGTGCGGTTGCACTGTTTGGACTTTCATGTATCGCAGCATTGTCCGGAGAGAATTTGGTAAAAGGCGTAATTTCCGGAATCATCGGCATGCTGATCGCGACTATAGGTATGGATCCGGTTGGCGGCGTTATGAGATTTACATTTGATAATCTGAATTTAATAAGAGGCATTAAGATGGTTCCTGCATTGGTTGGTCTGTTCGCACTTTCGGAGGTTCTGCTTAAGGCAGAAACGCTGAAAGAGGAAGACGGATTAAAAATAACTGCACAGGTTTCCATGAAACTGCACAACATAAAACAATATTTGAAGGTGCTGCTGCATAACTGGATTACTGTTTTGAAATCGGCTATTATCGGAACTATAGTAGGTGCTATTCCGGGAACCGGTGCGGCAACCGCATCTTGGATCAGTTATAATGAGGCTGTAAGAGCTTCGAAGCATCCGCAAGATTTCGGAAAAGGCAATCCGGAAGGTATTATTGCGAGTGAATCAGCAAATAATGCGATTTCAGGCGGTGCTTTAATCCCATTACTTACCTTGGGTATACCTGGAGATACTGCGACAGCCGTATTACTTGGTGCATTGACGATTCAGGGCATAGTTCCGGGGGCACAACTCGTAACTGAAAACTTCGGTTTGGTAGCAGAAATTTTATGGATCTTGATTATAGGAAACTGTTTCATGCTGGCGATTGGATTGTTCGGAAGCAAATTCTTCCCGAAACTTCTGAATGTATCACAGAGAATTTTGATGCCGTTGATCCTTGTATTCTGTGTTGCAGGAAGCTTTGCATCAGGTAACAATGATTTTGACTGTAAGGTTGCGTTGGTACTCGGTATATTTGGATGGTTCATGATGAAATTCGGTTTCCCTGTAGTACCTATGGTATTAGGTTTGGTACTTGGACCTATTTTTGAACCGAACTTGAGAAGAGCACTTGTTGTAAGCAATATGGATTGGACAATCTTCTTTACGAAGCCAATCAGCTGTGCATTCATCGTTATTTCTGTTCTTTGCGTAGTATTATCAGTTAGAAATCAGAAAAAGGCAAAGAAGAAAAAAGCTGAAGCGGCCTAAGAGAGGGCAGAGGTAATATTTATGGAGTTGAACTTGAAAGGTAAAGTTGTTGCAATCGCAGGCGGAACTTCAGGAATAGGTGAAGCTGTAGCCTTAGCTTTTGCGAAAGAAGGCTGCAAAGTTGCAGTTTGCGGAAGAAAGCAAGAGAAAATCGATGCGATTCATGAAAATTTCCGCAGTGAAGGATTTGAGCTGTTTACGATGAGCGTTGATGTTGGAGTAAATGCTCAGCTGAAAGCATTTACCGAAGAAGTAGTGAAGCATTACGGAAAATTGGATGTTTTCATTAATAATGCCGGAATCAGTATCAGAAAGCCTTTTGAGACATTGTCAGAAGAAGAATGGTATCGTGTTATAGATACGAATCAAAAATCGGTATTTTTCGGTTGTGCGTATGCAGCAGAGCAAATGAGAAAAAACGGCGGAGGCGTTATCATCAACACATCTTCTTTTACATCAGTGGTTCCTACTTGCGGAAGTGCTGTATATTCTTCGACAAAAGCTGCGGTAGATCAAATGACGAAAGTATTTGCAGCAGAATTAGCAGCAGACCACATTAGAGTGGTCGGTGTTCAACCGGGCATGACTGTCTCGCCTTTGACAGAAGAAGAATGCAGAAAAAACTTTGATAGATTTGTAAGCCTGATTGCAATGAAAAAGTTAGCATATCCGGAAGATATGGTAGGTGCATATTTGTTCCTTGCATCTGATGTGGCAGGTTATATCAACGGGATTTCCTTCCCGGTAGCAGGTGCGAAACTTACTGCACAGAATCCACACTATAGCTGGCAGATGAAAGACGCACAGTGATTGTACGAGAAAAAGAAAACCACATTATATATCTGATTTTTAGCAGCAGACTTTATTTAATAAAGATCAATTAGTATTTTTGACATAAAAAGATATGGTGTGGGTAGAGCCACACCATATCTTTTGGAAGAATAAATATATGCGTATAGGAGGGAAGTAAAGTTGGGAAAAAAGCTATTCATAACCTGTGCCATCACGGGTTCACAAACAAATAAAGC
>CAYTRJ010000108.1:0-6250 GCA_964440185.1 uncultured Faecalimonas sp.
GATATGTCTGATGCAGGAAGCCAAGTACATTTCAAAGCAATGAGAAAACGCGCAGCAGAACATCCATCAGAAATTGTTGGAGCAGATATTCGTAAATTATACAGCTGGAGCGATGAAGACAAATTAATTAATAACTAATAGTAAAGTGGGTATTGCATTTTCGCAATATCCACTTATTTTGTCTTGTGTTTTCTGAAGAAACATCTATAATTGAAGATGTGTTCGTCAATAATTCAGAAAGGAATGAGGAGTTATCATGTTAGAAAAATTATTTCACTTAAGAGAAAACAACACAAACACAAAAACAGAAGTTATTGGTGGGATTACAACATTTATGACAATGGCGTATATCCTTGCAGTGAATCCACAGATTTTATCAGAATGTGGGATGGATAAGAATGCAGTTCTTATGGCAACTGCAATTGCGGCGTTTATTGGAACGTTAATTATGGCATTTGGCGCGAACTATCCATTTGCACTCGCACCAGGACTTGGATTAAATGCATATTTTGCATATACGGTATGTGGTCATTTTGGATATAGTTGGCAGATTGCGTTGCTTGCAGTATTTGCAGAGGGGATCGTATTTATCGTACTATCTCTTACGAATGTGCGCGAGGCCATTTTTCAAGCGATTCCATTACAGCTGAAAAAGGGTGTGTCTGTAGGGATTGGTTTGTTTGTTGCGTTTATCGGTTTGCAAAATGCGAAATTAGTAGTGAATAGTGATTCGACTTTAGTTACAGTAGTTAACTTTAGAGAGAACTTTCATACGGTAGGGATTGGCGCATTACTTGCACTTGTTGGCTTGTTTGTGATCATCATCCTATCAGTAAGACAAGTAAAAGGATCCATTCTATATGGAATCGTAATAACATGGATACTAGGTATGATTTGTGAAGCGACAGGTATTTATGTAGTAGATATAGAAAATGGATTTTATTCTTTATTCCCTTCTTGGTCTTCATTTGATCTAGGTGCGATTGGCTCTACATTTGGTCAATGCTTCAAAGCTGATTTTGGATCGATTCGTATTCTTGATTTCTTTGTAATTATCTTTGCATTTTTATTTGTAGATTTATTTGATACATTGGGAACGGTTATTGGGGTTGCGAACAAAGCAAAAATGCTTGATGAAGATGGAAATCTTCCACGCATCCGCAAAGTATTATTAGCAGATGCCGTAGCAACATCCGCAGGTGCAATCTTAGGAACATCCACCACTACAACATTTGTAGAGAGCTCAGCGGGGGTATCGGAAGGTGCTAGAACAGGTTTAGCCTCTGTTGTAACGGGTGTACTATTTTTAGCGTCTATTTTCTTAGCGCCAGTATTTTGTGCAATTCCAGGATTTGCAACAGCGCCAGCGATGATATATGTTGGATTTTTGATGATTTCAGCTGTTGTAGAGATTAACTTTGAAGATATGACAGAATCTATTCCTGCATATCTTTGCTTATTGGGAATGCCATTACTTTATAGTATTTCGGAAGGAATCGCATTAGGTGTTATTTCTTATGTAATTATTAATGTTGCAGCAGGAAAAGCGAAAAAAATAACACCGCTTATGTATGTATTAGCAGTGTTATTTGTGCTGAAATATGTGTTTTTATAAGAAGCAAAAATGGAGTTGTCGTTTGACAGCTCCATTTTGAAATAAAAAAACAAGCACATGACGGTGTGCTTGTTTTGTGCTTTATATGTTTAAGAATTAAGCAAGTGTGTTAACAAGTTTTGTTAAACGAGAAACTTTTCTTGCACAAGTGTTTTTGTGATAAACACCTTTGCTACCAGCTTTGTTGATTGTAGCGATAGCAGCTTTTAAAGCTTCTGTAGCAGTAGCTTTATCGTTAGCAGCAACAGCAACTTCAACTTTTTTCATAGCTGTTTTAACGCTTGATTTGATTGCTTTATTTCTAGCAGCTCTTGTTTCGTTAACTAAGATTCTTTTCTTTGCTGATTTAATGTTAGCCAATGTGAACACCTCCATACAATGTGATTAATTTCAAATAATAACGCATCAATAGACCCGGACACGGACGTCCTACCGATGCATACTCATGTATTTTAAGGTATATTGTCTTAAATGTCAATACATATTTCGAAAAAAATAGGGAAAACTCTAAATCAACATAGAGAAAGAAAGGAATTACGACATGTTAAGCAGTTATTCTATTCATACAGATTTAGCACTCGAAGATAAAGAGCGATATGAATCAGATCATGTAGAGATTTCAGGTGTAAGTGTGAAAGAATTTTATGATGATGAGAAAGAAATTCGCACAACAGAGGTGAAAATTTTGACAGAAAATGGAGCAAAAGCAATGAAAAAACCAATCGGTACTTACATTACTATGGAAGTTTCTAATCTTGTATTGCCAGATGGGGAATATCATGCTGTGATTGCAAAGGAATTAGCAATGCATTTGAAGGAGCTGCTTCCTATTACTGAGAAAGATGTTACAATCCTCGTAGCTGGTCTTGGAAATCGAGAGGTAACACCAGATGCTTTAGGTCCTTATGTTGTAGATGCTCTTCATGTGAATCGCCATATCGTTAGGGAATACGGGAAATACGCTATGGGAGAGGATACAACACATATGATAAGTGCTATAGCGCCTGGAGTAATGGGGCAAACAGGGATGGAAACATGGGAAATTGTCAAAGGGATTTCAGAAGAAATAAGACCAGATGGAATTATTGTAGTGGATGCTCTAGCGGCAAGGAATACAAAACGATTGAATAAGACCATACAGATTACAGATACAGGAATTCATCCAGGATCTGGGGTGGGAAATCACAGAAGCGAATTGAGCAAAGATACTTTGGGTGTTCCTGTAATTGCCATTGGAGTTCCGACAGTTGTAGATGCAGCGACTATCGTGAGAGATACCATGGAAAATTTGCTTGTGCATTTGGAAGAGGAAGAAAAATATGAAGTAATGCAGGAATTGATTGCACCACATTTGTATGGTATGTTTGTGACCCCTAAAAATATTGATGAGGCAGTAGAACTAATTGGGAAAACGATTGCACAAGGGTTGAATCTTTTATTTTCTAGGGAATGGGAATCATAAAAGAAAGACAAGACACATATATTGTGAAAGTACTGGAGTGATATATGTGAAAAAGAAATGGTTTCTGTGCCTGATTGTAATTTTTGGTATATGTACATGTAAAAATTGGAAATATTTGGAACGATTATGGTCTCCTGGAATGTTTTATGCAATAAAAAGGGATACAACAAGTTGGATGGAAAAGATATGTCAATTTTGCAGCCCTCTATATGCATATACATCTAATATAGAAGAAACTGTGGTACAGGTGGAGGATCATCTGACGTATGAAATGCTTTTGAAACAGCAAGCAGCAGACGAAGAGCGTCTTGCAGAGGATTTGGAACAAATAGAAGAAGTGCCTACAGAACAGGTTCAATCGGTATCGCTGGAGCAGCTCAGAGATTTTTCCTATCTTTTAAGTAAATACTATACGGTGGACAGTACCACAAGTGTATCAGAAGAAGTGCTAAATGCAGAGGTGCTGTTAGGAAAGGATATGCATATTGATGTGGAAAAAGAAGGTCCAAAAGTATTGATTTTCCACACACATTCACAGGAAGCATTTCGGGACTCTGTTTCGGATGACAGCAATACAACAATTGTTGGAATGGGAGCATATTTATCAGAACTTTTGAATGAAAAAGGAATTGAAACAATGCATCATAGTGGTGTGTATGATTTGGTTGATGGAAAACTAGATCGCAGCAGTGCATACCAATATGCAGTAGAGGCAGTACAGAATATATTAAATGAAAATCCAAGCATTGAGGTGGTTATCGATCTGCATCGAGATGGTGTGGGAGAGGATAAACATCTAGTGACAGAAATTGATGGTGAGCAAACAGCGAAAATCATGTATTTCAACGGGCTAAGTTATACAAAAGCGAATGGCTCCATTTCTTATTTACCCAATCCGTATATTCAGGATAATCTAGCCTTTTCGCTGCAGATGCAGCTTGCAACAGAGCAGATGTATCCCAATTTAGCAAGAAAGATTTATCTCAAAGGATATCGTTATAGTCTTCACATGATGCCAAAGTCACTTTTGATTGAAGCGGGGGCACAGACGAATACCGTTTCAGAAATGCGAAATGCGATGAAAGCACTGGCAAATGTGCTGGAACAGGTTCTTGTTAAGTGATGGAAATTTATTTGCAAGAAGCGAACGTCTGTGCTATTATGGATTAGTTAAAGATTAGATGAAGCGAGGTTTAAGGAAGAATGGCAAAACAAAATACATATGATGCAAGCAGTATTGCCGTACTAGAAGGATTGGAAGCGGTTCGAAAAAGACCGGGGATGTATATTGGAAGCGTATCTACAAAAGGGTTAAATCATCTGGTATATGAGATTGTGGATAATGCGGTAGATGAGCATTTGGCGGGATTCTGCGATACGATTGAGGTATATTTGGAGAAGGATGGTTCAGCAACTATCATTGATAATGGGCGAGGTGTTCCAGTTGGTATGCATCAAAAAGGAATTCCAGCTGCACGTGTAGTCTATACAACATTGCATGCAGGTGGAAAATTTGATGATGCATCCTACAAGACCAGTGGTGGTCTTCATGGTGTGGGTTCTTCCGTAGTAAACGCGCTTTCTATCTATATGGATGTTAAGATCAGCAGAGATGGCGGGATTCATCATGACCGTTACGAGAGAGGGGTTCCGGTAATAGAATTGGAGAACGGATTATTGCCAATTCTTGGAAAGACAAAGAAAACTGGAACAGAAGTAAATTTCTTGCCAGATGATACGATTTTTGAAAAGACGAAATTCAAAGCAGAAGAAATTAAGAGTCGTTTACATGAAACAGCATATTTGAATCCAAATCTCACAATCATTTTTGAAGATAGAAGAGGAGCGGATGTAGAGCACATTATATATCACGAGGAAGACGGGATTTTAGGATTTATTCGAGATTTGAACCAAAAGGATGAGACAGTCCATGAACCTGTTTACTTCAAAGGAATAGCAGAAGGCGTGGAAGTGGAAGTAGTATTCCAATATGTTAATGAATTCCATGAAAATGTACTTGGATTCTGTAATAACATTTATAATGCAGAAGGCGGAACTCATCTAACAGGATTTAAGACAACATTTACAACAGTTATGAATCAATATGCTAGAGAACTTGGAATCTTGAAGGAAAAGGATGCAAACTTTACAGGGGCAGACATTCGTAATGGAATGACAGCAATCGTGTCGATCAAACATCCAGATCCAAGGTTTGAAGGACAGACAAAGACAAAATTAGATAATCCAGATGCTGCAAAAGCAACTTCCAAAGTGACAAATGATGAGATTGTCCGTTTCTTTGACCGTAATTTAGATACCCTGAAAAAGGTATTAAGCTGTGCAGAAAAAGCGGCAAAGATTCGTAAAACAGAAGAAAAAGCAAAAACAAACCTTTTGACAAAACAAAAATATTCCTTCGATAGCAATGGAAAATTAGCAAACTGTGAAAGCAGAGATGCAAGTAAATGTGAGATTTTTATTGTGGAAGGAGATTCTGCGGGTGGTTCGGCAAAGACTGCTCGTGACCGTATGTATCAGGCTATTTTGCCAATTCGAGGCAAAATTTTAAACGTAGAGAAAGCAAGTATTGACAAAGTTCTTGCAAATGCAGAAATCAAGACTATGATCAATGCGTTTGGATGCGGATTTTCAGAAGGTTATGGAAATGACTTTGATATTTCGAAACTTCGTTACGATAAGATTATCATTATGGCCGATGCCGACGTAGATGGTGCACATATTTCTACGTTATTGTTGACCTTATTTTATCGTTTCATGCCAGAACTTATTTTTGAAGGGCATGTTTATATCGCAATGCCACCACTTTATAAGGCAATGCCAAAGCATGGAGAAGAAGAATATTTGTATGATGATAAAGCATTAGAAAAATATAGAAAGCGTCAAACAGGACCATTTACCTTACAACGTTATAAAGGTCTAGGAGAAATGGACGCAGAGCAATTGTGGGAAACTACCTTGAATCCAGAAACACGTATGATGAAACGTGTTGAAATCGAAGATGCTAGAATGGCATCTGCAGTAACAGAAATGTTAATGGGAAGTGAAGTACCACCAAGACGTGCATTTATTTATGAAAATGCACAAGAAGCAGAGTTAGATGTATAGGAGGCAAAAGATGAAAGGACAACTTACACTGCCAACAGAGCAGATCA
>CAYTRJ010000109.1:0-6220 GCA_964440185.1 uncultured Faecalimonas sp.
CAACTTTTTTTATTTTTTTTAATTTTTTTCAAATCATAAAAAAAACGCCTGAAACTCAAGGTTTCCAACTTCATCCATATTCAAAATAAGATAACTCGGCTTACGTCCTTCCTGTCTCGGAAAAGATAAACTTCCTGGATTTACAATGTATATCCCATCTTCCTGCTCTATTTTAGGACGATGAGTATGACCATACATTACAATATCTGCATGACGCTTAAACGCCTCACGTTTTAAATGTCTAGTCCCCCCAGAAACATAATAATTATGCCCATGTGTAATAAACACCTTATAGTCACCAATCTGAAATTCTTTTTCTTTTGGCAGACGTGTAAAGAAATCATTGTTTCCAGCCACCATATGTGTAGGACAATTCACCATTCCTTCTATATAATGTTCACTGCGTTCTATATCTCCAAGATGGATAAACATATCAATATTTCCAACTTCATCCAATACTCGGTTTAAATTATCGTGATACCCGTGAGTATCACTAACAATTAGCACTCGCATACTTTCTTCTCCATAATCTTGCGCATAGCACGAAGTGCATTTCCACGATGACTCAATTGATTTTTCTTTTGTGAATCCAGTTCCGCAGTTGTGCATCCATATTCTGGAAGATAAAAAATAGGATCATATCCAAATCCATTTGCACCTTTTTGTTCGTACCCAATACGTCCTTCGATCGTGCCGCGTACTACTTCTGTACTTCCATCTGGAAATACCGCTGCCACTGCACATACAAATCTTGCAGTGCGTTTTTCATCAGGTACTCCTTCTAATCGTTCTAGCAAAAGTTTATTTTTAATTTCATGAGGAGTATCTACTCCGGCATATCTAGCAGAATAAATACCTGGTTCTTTATTTAAATAGTCAATTTCAAGCCCAGAATCATCTGCCAGTACGATACAGTTTTCCACATGTTTTGCAATTTCAGTCGCTTTTATCAACGCATTTTCCTCAAATGTGCTTCCATCTTCCACAACATCCACATCAATCCCCGCTTCTCTCATAGAAAGAATTGTCATTCCTAAATCTGCTAAAATCATGCGAATTTCCTGCATTTTGTGTTCATTACCTGTTGCAAAAATAATTTTCTGTTCCATTGCAAATTCCTCTTTTCTATTTCTTTTGTCTTGGTGGCTTTGGCCCATTAAATTGATAGAAATATGTTTTTAGCATGCCGTTATAAATCTTTCGGTTTTTATCTGCCTTTCTACCAAAATATCTTTCGGTATCCTCGTAACTTGTGATCATGAACGCCGACCAACTATCTAATTTTTTAAAGCTTTCTCCAAATGTTTTATAAAGGGCTGGCAAATCTTTCTTTTCTTCCAATCGTTCTCCATATGGTGGGTTCGTGATAATAAAACCATATTTCTTTGGATGACGTAAGTCAGCAACATCTCTTTCTTGGAAATGGATCAAATGATCTACACCTGCTTCTTTTGCATTTTCCCTTGCTGCACGAAGCACATCGCTGTCAATATCATACCCTTGAATATCCACTTCAATATCATCATCAATCATTTCATTTGCTTCATCAATTGCATCATACCAGCATTTTTTTGGAATGATAGTTGTCCATTCCTCTGATAAAAAAGAGCGATTCATTCCAGGTGCAATATTCGCTGCAATCATAGCTGCTTCAATCGGAAATGTTCCACACCCACAGAAAGGATCCACCAAAATACGGTCTTTTTTCCAAGGAGTAAGCATGATCAACGCTGCAGCCAGCGTCTCTGAAATCGGAGCTTTACTTGAAAGTTGACGATATCCTCTCTTATGTAATGACACACCTGTCGTATCAATCCCAACTGTTACAATATCTTTCATCAAAGATACACGCACCGGATAAGATGCACCGTTTTCTTCAAACCATTCCACATCATATCGTTGTCTCAAACGATTTACCATAGCTTTCTTCATAATCGATTGAATATCTGATGGGCTAAATAATTTACTTTTCACCGAAGATGCTTTTGCAACCCAGAATTTACCGTCTTCCGGAATAAATTCTTCCCAAGGAAGTGCTTTTGTTTTTTCGAATAATTCATCAAACGTAACTGCCTTAAAAGACCCAACTTTTAGCAAGATACGTTCCGCTGTACGAAGAAAAATATTTGCTCTGCAAATTGCTTCTGCATCCCCGTAAAAAGTAACACGTCCATCTTCCACACTTGATATTTCATATCCTAAATCTATAATTTCCCTTTTCAATATCGCTTCCAATCCAAAATGACATGGCGCGATCAACTCAAATTTTTTCATAGTATTCCTCCTATTTTTCTAGCTTCTATATTAAGTGGAAGCAGGCAAACTGTCAACTCAAAAAGGGCTGTCGCTTTAGCGAATGAATTTTCGCTAAGTGACAGCCCTTTAATTTTACAACCTTGCATCAATAAAATTCAAATTATTCGATGATTTCTTTAATAGAACCTGAATCCACTGTACTATTCTTTACTTTCTTTTTAAAAAATATATAGTCAAAATTGTATTTCCTAAAAAAGGGATAAATAAATTGCTTCTGTAGAGTGTTAGTATCAAACTAGGTCTCGAACCATATATATTTCTGTTTGGTGGATAAAAGGCAATTGCAATAAATAGTAAAACATAAATTGCAAAACAAAAAAGTAATTTCTTTTCCCTAGAATCTTTCATAACGTTTTCTCCTGTAATATACATCTATAAATTAATTGAGCATAAGTATCATGTAAATCGGTTGAATCATAATAATTTATTCCCATATGTTTTACCCCCAAATCCTCTACTATTTATATTTATTTAACTTTATTTTACATTCCTCCTTCCACATCGTCAACTATTATTTAGAATATCTGTGTTTTAGAATTTCAATATTATTTACATTTTCAACTATGCCAAGACAACTAAAAAAAGGGCTGCGCACTAAATTAGTGCGACAGCCCCTTTATTTTTTCTAGTAGTTATTGCTTGCGTTCGAATTCTTGTTTGAATTTTTATTCGAATTTTTGTTTGAATTGCTGTTCGAATTATTTGCATTCTTATTTGAGTTGCTTGCATTTTTGTTTTGTGCATTGCTGCTGTTTGAATTTGTTTTGTCCATGATTTTTTCCTCCTAGAAATTTAATTGGTACACTGTTATTATCTCTCTGTCTGATTTTTTTATTCATTTTCTAATAATTCTTTCTATTTTAAGAAAATATTAATTTTTAACTTGCATTTTAAGCTATACTATATTATACTTGATCATGTAGGAAATGATTTTCTACAACCCCTTATTAATTATTTATACTCCCCTCAAAAGGACTGATGGCTCCCCCATCGGTCCTTTTACTTTGCAAAAAAGGAAACCTCACTGTGAGATTTCCTTTCCTAATTATACTTCAAATAGCAAATCGCCATAAGATGGCATTGGCCACATTTCTTTGTTTACAATCATTTCCAAATTGTCCACAGGTTTTCTCAGTTGATTCATCACAGGCACAACCATATCTTTAAAATATTCAGCCTGTTCACGACCTTCTGATTTCTTAGACGCATCTTCTGTTACTTCCATTAATTTCTTTAATGCAATTTTTGTTTCTTTCAACAGTTTCGATGCTTCTGTCAGCAATTCTGTCTGCACATCTACATCAGCAGACGGACATGCTTTTCTTACAGAATTAATCGATTCTGCCAAGGATGTTGTGTATTGAATCACAGCAGGAATAATATGTTTGCTCGCAATATCAATCATCGCACGTGCTTCTATATTGATTGCTTTCGCATAAGTCTCATATTTAATTTCTGCACGAGATTCCAGTTCCGCTTTTGTAAACACTTCAAATTTTTCAAAAAGATTAACTGTCTTATCTGTCAATAAATACTGGATAGATTCTACGGTTGTACTAATATTAGGAAGTCCTCTTCTCGCTGCTTCCTGTACCCATTCTTCCGAATATCCATTTCCATTGAAGATGATTCTTTCATGCTCTGATACATATTTTGCAATCAAAGCTTGTACTTCCACATCAAAATCATCTGCTTGTTCTAATATGTCACATGCTTCTTGGAACGCTTCTGCAACAATTGTATTCAAAACAATATTTGGTGTTGCAACTGAATCACGTGACCCAACCATTCGAAACTCAAATTTGTTTCCAGTAAATGCAAATGGTGCAGTTCTATTTCTATCTGTAGCATCTTTTGAAAAATCAGGGAGTGTACGTACACCCGTCTTTAATTTTCCGCCCTTTAAACTATGAGTAGCTGTACCATTTTCCATCACTTGATAAAGTACATCATCTAACTGTTTTCCTAAATATACCGAAATAATTGCTGGTGGAGCTTCATCCGCCCCAAGACGCAGATCATTTCCTACATCTGCTGCAGATTCACGAAGTAATTCTGCATGTCTGTCAACTGCTCGCAAAATACAAGAAAGTACAAGTAAAAATTGTGTATTCTCATGTGGTACTTTCCCTGGTTCTAATAAATTAATTCCATCATCTGTTATCAACGACCAGTTATTATGTTTCCCTGAACCATTTACCCCCGCAAATGGTTTTTCATGCAATACACATTGTAAACCATGACGATATGCAATCTGTTTCAAGGTCTCCATCACAAGTTGATTATGGTCAACTGCTACATTACACAATGCGTAAATAGGTGCAAGTTCATGTTGTCCTGGTGCTACTTCATTATGCTGTGTCTTTGCTGATACTCCTAATTTCCAGAGCTCTTCGTTCACATCTTTCATAAAAAGTGCAATCCTTTCACGAATCGCCCCAAAATAATGATCATCTAGCTCTTGTCCTTTAGGAGGCATCGCTCCGAATAATGTACGGCCTGTAAAAACTAAATCTTTTCTTTTTAGGTATTTTTCACGATCCACAAGAAAATATTCTTGTTCCGCACCTACTGATGGGGTCACTTTTTGTGATGTAGTATTTCCAAACAAACGAATAAGACGTAATGCTTGCTTATTAATTGCCTGCATGGAGCGAAGTAATGGTGTTTTTTGATCTAGTGCTTCTCCCGTATAAGAGCAAAACGCCGTCGGAATATAAAGAATCGCACCTGTCCCAGTTGCATCTTTTTTGATAAATGCTGGCGAAGTACAATCCCATGCTGTATATCCTCTTGCTTCAAAAGTAGCACGGAGTCCGCCTGATGGAAAGGAAGACGCATCTGACTCACCTTTGATCAACTCTTTCCCCGAAAATTCCATCAAGACTTTTCCATTTGATTTTGGAGCAGAAATAAAAGAATCATGTTTTTCTGCTGTAGCTCCTGTAAGAGGCTGAAACCAATGCGAATAGTGAGTGGCTCCTTTTTCAATTGCCCACTCTTTCATCTCGTGTGCAACTACATCTGCAATAGACGCTTCTAATTCTTTTCCTTCTTGAATCGTCTTTTTTAATTCTTGATATACCTTCTTAGGCAAACGCGCTTCCATTACAGAATCATTAAACACATTTTCCCCAAAAATTTCTGCTATGTTCATCACTTCGCTCACTGTCTCTTCCTCCCATTTCTCATCTGTCATCATATCCTATAAAATACTCCAAAACCCTTGAAAAATCAAGATTTTTCAACACATAAAACAAAGGCGACAGGAGTTTTTTCCTATCGCCTTTACATTCATAAGCATATTTAATTATGCTTTATTAACAGAACCGAATAATTCCATTTTTTGTTTTACAGTTTCTTTAATTGCTTCAAATCCTGGAGCTAATAATTTACGTGGGTCAAATCCTTTTCCTTGTAAATCTTTTTCAGCTTCAATATATTCACGTGTAGCTGCTGCAAATGATAACTGACATTCTGTATTAACATTAATCTTAGCAACTCCTAAATCAATTGCTTTTTTAATCATATCTTCAGGAATACCTGTACCTCCATGAAGTACTAATGGCATGTCTCCTGTTAATTGTTGGATTGCATCTAATGTATCAAAACTTAATCCTTCCCAGTTTTCTGGATATTTACCATGGATGTTTCCAATACCAGCTGCTAACATATCAATTCCTAAATCTGCAATTGCTTTACATTCGTTAGGATCAGCACATTCACCTTTACCTACAACACCATCTTCTTCTCCACCAATAGAACCAACTTCTGCTTCTAATGACATTCCTTTTTCTGCACAAATTTTAACTAATTCTGTTGTTTTTGCAACATTTTCTTCGATTGGATAGTGTGAACCATCAAACATGATTGAAGAGAATCCAGCTTCAATACATTTCATGCA
>CAYTRJ010000110.1:0-6190 GCA_964440185.1 uncultured Faecalimonas sp.
TGCCCGACCTACACCCTTAGCAGGGGCGCCTCTTCGGCCTCTTGAGTATTTCTCCGAACTAGGTTTTACCTATGAAATTGTTGCTGTTTTCACAGCGCTTTTTTATTATATTCATGAAACTTAGAATTGTCAACAACTTTTTTTATTTTTTTGTATTTTTTTTATAATCTACAAAACGAGCCAATATATATAAGTAATCTGACAGGCGATTCATATAAATTAATGCATTGCCATCTGCACCATAAATTTGATCTACTTTATAAAATTGTCTTTCTGATCTTCTTGCAACTGCGCGGGCAATATCCAAACGTGCGGATTCTTCACATCCACCGTATAATACAAATTTCTTTTCACGTGGAAACTTTGTTTCTATACGATCTATCTCTGTTTCTAAATATTGAATTTGATCCTCTTTACATTGATATACGGGATTTTGTGGCTCTGTAATTCCTGCCATGATGATCATAAGTTCTTTTTGAATCTTTGAGATTTGTTCTGTTTCTTCCTGATCCATCACAACTTTTGCAAATCCTAAATAGCTGCTCAATTCATCAATCTCACCTAATAATTGAATGCGTTCATCTGTTTTACACACTCTTTTTTCATTTGTAAGAGAGGTCATTCCTTGATCTCCTCCTGCTGTATAAATCGCCATCTTACTTTCTCCCTATCTGTTCTTCTATTTTTTGTTCAATTCTTTTCTTTACTTCTTGTGCAATTTCTATTGTTTTCATATCTTTATATTCTTCATATGAAATTGGTTCTAAATAATGGATCTGAACTGTAACTGGTTCAATAGAGTTAGTATCAAATGGTTCAAACGCATTGATAAATGCTACTGGAACGATTGGACATTTTGCCATTGTAGCTGCTTTAAAACTTCCAGCTTTAAATTCACCTAATATATTTCCTTGTTTTGATCTGGTTCCTTCTGGGAAAATTGCGTAATTTTTTCCTTGTTTTACTTCTTTTGCAACATTCATAATGACTTTCATAGATTGTCTTACGTCTTCCCTATCCATATATAAAACATTCATGCACGCTAATGCCTGTTTTAAAACTGGTACTTTTTCTGCTTCCTTTTTTGCAACAATAAAAACTGGATGCGGACAGGTCGCAATCACTGCAAGCATGTCGTACATACCTTGATGATTTGGAAATAACATAAATCCTTTTTCTGGAATATGTTCCTGACCTGTTACTTCTAATTTTACATTTCCTCCATGATTTGCTTTTTCTACGATTTCTCTTAGTAATTCATATCTTTGTTCTTCTGTATATTTTTCTGTATTTTTTGCATAACGATATAAACAAGTAATAAATCGTGGCAAATAGATCAGATTTTTGATCAACATATAAAGTATTCTTTTCATAAAATGTATTATCCTTTTTTATAATTTTCTTTAGCTATCTCATAAAGATTATTTCCATTACTATCAATTACAACTATGACTGGAAAATTTTTTACAGTTAATTTGTGAATCGCTTCTGTTCCTAAATCATCATATGCTACCACTTCTGATTTTGTAATGCATTTAGAAAGCAATGCACCTGCCCCGCCTATTGCAGCAAAATAAACACTTTTATTTCTTACGATTGCATCAATGACTTCTTTCGAACGTTTCCCTTTTCCAATCATTCCACCTAGACCAGCATCTAATAATTTGGGTGTGTATTTGTCCATGCGGCTAGCTGTTGTTGGCCCTGCTGAACCAATTACATTACCTTCTCTTGTTGGTGATGGCCCCATATAGTAAATTACTTTTTCCTTAATATCAATTGGAAGCTCTTTGTCCATTCTGGCATGAGCTGCATCTCTTGCAGAATATATAATTCCACTAATGTATACGAAATCTCCTGCCTTTAATTCTGCAATTTTTTGTTTTGTAAGAGGCATTGTAATATATCTTTCCATAGTTTCTCCTATATTGTACGGACTATATGGCGATTTACATGACAACAAATATTAATTGCTACCGGTAATCCTGCTATATGTGTTGGATATGTATCAATATGTACAGCTAGTGCAGTCATCCGTCCCCCAAGTCCTCCTGGTCCAATTCCAGATTGATTTATCTTTTCTAATAGTTCTGTTTCCATTTCTGCAATATATGGAATTGGCGAATGTGTTCCTGTTTTTCGTGTTAAAGCTTCTTTTGCCATCAATGCACATTTTTCAAACGTACCACCTATTCCTACACCAACTACCATAGGAGGACATGCATTTGGTCCTGCATTCTGAACGGTTTCCAAAATAACAGATTTTACACCTTCTATCCCATCTGCTGGTTTCAACATAAAAATACGGCTCATATTTTCACTACCAAATCCTTTTGGTGCTACTTTTATTTTCACTTGATCTCCTGATACGATTCTTGTATGGATGATTGCCGGCGTATTGTCCTTTGTGTTTTCTCGCTGAATAGGATCTTTTACAACTGATTTTCTAAGATAGCCCTCTATGTAACCTTGTCTTACACCTTCATGGATTGCATCTTCTAACAAACCGCCTTCAAAATGAACTTCCTGTCCTACTTCTAAAAAAACAACTGCCATACCCGTATCTTGGCAAATTGGGATCATCTCATTTGATGCAATTTTTAAATTTTCCTGCAGCTGATTAAATATATGTTTTCCAACTGGTGAAATTTCTTTCTGCTTTGCTTCCTGAAGTGCTTGTCGCATATCCTCTGATAAAAAATGATTTGCTTCTATACACATTTCTTTTATATTTTTAATCACTTCATCTATTTGGATTGTTCGAATCATTTTCATCACCATTTCCTTTGATTTAATTATTATAGATGATATGGTATCAAGATTCAATCGTACTTTGTTTGGTTGTATTTTATTTTTAGAGGGATTATAATGATTTTATTAATTAACAGAAAGAAGGCATTGATATGGTAACAAAAGTAGATGTGGAAGCTCTTCAAAAAGATGCAGTTGATATTTTCACAAGTGGATTTGCATGTTCAGAATCAGTTATTTATGCAATCCGAAAGCATTTTGAAATAGATTTGTCCGATGATGCAATTGCAATGAGCTCTGGTTTCCCATGGGGTCTTGGTGGTGCAGGATGTATCTGCGGTGCACTTGCTGGTGGTACTATGTGTATCGGTTACTTTTTTGGAAGGCGTACACCAGGCGATCCTAAAATTTCAAAATGTTTCGAATTGACAAACGAATTACATGACAAATTTAAAAAAGCATATGGCGCTTCTTGCTGCCGTATCTTGATCAAAGATTATCCTGACCGTAATTCTGCTAAAAGAAAGGCTCACTGTATCGAAATGGTAACAGGAACAGTAGCTATGGTTGCCGAAATTTTAATGCGAGAATTAAATGCTTAAACAACAATAAAAATGGCATCGCTATGATGCCATTTTTATTTTATGCTTCTTCAGTTGTTTCTTCTGAATCTTCTTCATGTGTTTCTCTTACTTTAGCAATGCTTGCTACTTTTTCATTTTCTTTTAAGTTAATCAATTTCACACCTGAAGTTACGCGACCCAATACAGAGATACTACTGCATTCCATACGAATGATAATACCTTCTGTGTTGATGATCATCAATTCATTATCTTCATTTACAGATTTGGCTCCAACAACTTCTCCCGTTTTTTCTGTGATCTTATAGCATTTTACACCTTTTCCACCACGATTTTGAACGGTAAATTCATTAATATCTGTACGTTTACCCATACCTTTTTCTGATACGAATAAAATTTGTTCTCCTTGAATATCAAGCTGCATTGCTACAACTTCATCTTCATCTGTAAGGTTAATACCTCTAACTCCCATAGATGTTCTTCCTGTTGGACGTACATCGTTTTCATTAAATCGGATACATTGTCCATATTTTGTTACAAGGAAAATATCTCGCTCTTTATCTGTAAATTTCACTTCGATCAGTTCATCATCTTCACGAAGTGTTATTGCTGCAAGTCCTGTCTTTCTTACATGTGCATAATCTGTGATCGTTGTTTTCTTTACAAGACCTTTCTTTGTAGCCATGAATAAATATTTACCTTCTTCATATTCCTTAATCGGAATCATTGCAGTAATCTTTTCATCTGGCATCAATTGTAACAGATTTACAATTGCAACTCCTCTTGAGGTTCTGCTTGCTTCTGGAATCTCGTATGCTTTCAAACGATAAACACGACCTTTATTTGTAAAGAACATAATGTAGTGATGTGATGATGTCATAAATAAATCTTCTACATAATCCTCTTGTAAAGTCTGCATTCCCTTAATACCTTTTCCACCACGATTTTGGCTTTTGAAAGTATCTGTTGTCATACGTTTGATATAACCTAACTTTGTCATAGCAATCACAACATCTTGTTCTGGAATCAGGTCTTCTGTTGATAGATCAAATTCATCAAATCCGATTGCTGTTCTTCTTGGATCACCATATTTATTGCCAATTACTAAAATTTCTTCTTTGATAACAGCCAATAATAATTTGCGGTCTGCAAGAATTGCTTTTAATCCTTCGATTTGTTTCATTAATTCTGCATATTCTGTTTCTAATTTTTCTCTTTCTAAACCAGTAAGCGCCTTTAAACGCATATCAACAATTGCTTGTGCTTGAACGTCTGTTAATTGGAATTCTGAAATCAAGCCTTCTTTCGCAATCGCTGTTGTTTTAGAACCACGAATAATTGCAATAACACGGTCTATATTATCTAAGGCAATCAATAAACCTTTTAAAATATGAGCTCTTTCTTCTGCTTTATTTAATTCATATTTCGTTCTTCTTGTTACAACTTCTTCTTGATGTCTCAAATAGTATTTTAGCATATCAAGAATATTTAACACTTTCGGTTGATTATCAACTAATGCAAGCATGATCACTCCAAAAGTATCTTGAAGTTGTGTATGTTTATATAATTGATTTAGTAATACGTTTGCATTTACATCTCGGCGAAGTTCAATGCAAATTCTCATACCTTCGCGGCTTGATTGATCTTCTAATCCTGTAATTCCATCAATTTTTTTATCTCTTACAAGTTCTGCAATTTTTTCGATCAAACGTGCTTTATTTACCATGTATGGAAGTTCAGTCACGATAATACGGCTCTTTCCATTTGCCATTGGTTCAATATCTGTCACAGCACGAACTCTGATCTTTCCACGTCCTGTACGATACGCTTCTTCAATTCCTCTTGTTCCAAGAATCGTTGCTCCTGTTGGAAAATCTGGTCCTTTGATGATTTCTAGAATATCTTCAATAGTTGTTTCACCATTTTCATCAATTTGATCATCAATAATTTTTACAACTGCATCAATTACTTCTTTTAAATTGTGAGGTGGAATATTTGTTGCCATCCCTACTGCAATACCTGATGTACCATTAACTAATAAATTTGGAAATCTAGCTGGTAATACAGTTGGTTCTTTTTCTGTCTCATCAAAGTTTGGCGTGAAATCTACTGTATTTTTATTAATATCCGCAGTTAACTCCATCGAAATTTTACTGAGACGTGCTTCTGTATAACGCATGGCTGCAGCACCATCACCATCTACCGAACCAAAGTTTCCATGACCATCTACAAGCGGATATCTTGTTGACCAATCTTGTGCCATATTTACGAGTGCTCCATAAATAGAGCTATCACCATGAGGATGATATTTCCCCATAGTGTCCCCAACAATACGGGCACATTTACGATGTGGCTTATCTGGACCATTGTTCAACTCGATCATCGAATATAAAATTCTTCGTTGTACGGGTTTTAAACCATCTCTAACATCTGGCAAGGCACGAGAAGCAATAACGCTCATGGCATAGTCGATATACGATGTTTCCATTGTTTTCTTCAAATCGACTTCGTGCACTTTATCAAAAATATTATCTTCCATTGTTTACTCTCCTATCTCTACACATCTAGGTTCTGTACATATTTTGCATTTTCTTCGATAAATTCACGTCTAGGCTCTACTTTATCTCCCATTAATGTAGTAAATGTAAGGTCTAATTCCGAAGATGTTTCTTCATCCATTGTTACACGAAGTAAAACTCGATTTTCTGGATCCATAGTTGTTTCCCAAAGCTGTTCTGCATCCATTTCTCCAAGACCTTTATAACGTTGAATTTTGTTATTACCATCTCTTCCAACTTCTGTAAGAATGTTGTTTAATTCTTCATCGCTGTATGCATACCAAACCTTTTTATTCTTTT
>CAYTRJ010000111.1:0-6147 GCA_964440185.1 uncultured Faecalimonas sp.
AAACCTGTCTTTTAACAAAAGAAGAAAAAATTAAAATGTGCGAAATCGTAACAAACGCAGGAGCTGAATATATTAAAACTTCTACAGGATTCTCAACATCAGGGGCAACATTTGATGATGTAGCATTAATGAGAAAACATGTTGGAGCAGATGTAAAAGTAAAAGCTGCTGGTGGTATTTCTTCATTTGATGATGCTGAAAAATTCATCTCTCTTGGAGCAGACAGACTTGGAACAAGCAGATTGATCAAAATTTTAAAAAATACAGACAATGGTGCTGGATACTAAGAAGGAGCGTATAAAAGAATGTATAACAAATTATTAGCATGTGTAAACAGTGTAAAAGCAAAAATTGATTTTCAACCAGAAGTAGGTTTGATTTTAGGATCAGGTCTTGGTGACTATGCAAACGATATCGAAATCGTAGATACAATTGAATATACAGAAATCGAAGGATTTCCTGTATCAACAGTAAAAGGTCATGCAGGACGTTTTGTATTCGGATATGTAGGAAAAACTCCAGTTGTGATCATGCAAGGACGTGTTCATTTCTATGAAGGATATCCAATGTCAGATGTAGTTCTTCCAACAAGACTTATGGGTATGTTAGGAGTGAAAAAATTACTTTTAACAAATGCAGCAGGTGGTTCTAACGAAAACTACAAACCAGGTGATTTCATGATGATTACAGATCATATTACAACAGGTGTACCTAGCCCACTTATCGGACCAAACTTAGATGAATTAGGTGCTAGATTCCCAGATATGAGTGAAGTTTACAGCAAACGTTTACAAAATGTAATCCGCGAAGCAGCAAAAGAAATCGGTGTTGAACTTCAAGAAGGTGTATATGTACAATTTACAGGTCCTAACTACGAAACACCAGCAGAAGTACGTCTTGCACAAAGATGGGGCGGAGATGCAGTTGGTATGAGTACAGCATGTGAAGCTATGGCAGCACGTCACATGGGAATTGAAGTATGTGGTATTTCATGTATCACAAACATGGCAGCAGGTATCTCTAAAGTGGAATTAGACCACAAAGAAGTACAAGAAACAGCTGACCGTGTAGCAAGTGATTTCAAGAAATTAGTTACAAAAATCGTAGAAAACATGTAAGAGGTTTAAAATGAATTGGCAATTAGCGATAGAATTATTCGGATATCTTGGATCTACTCTTGTAGTAGTTTCCATGTTGATGTCCTCAGTATTGAAACTTAGAATTATAAATTCCATTGGTAGCTGCATTTTTGCAGTATATGCATTGATAATTAAGTCATATCCAACAGCACTTATGAATTTTTGCTTAGTAGCAATCAATGTGTACAATTTGGTGAAATTATTAAAACAAAGTGACCAACATTATCAATTAATTGAGTGTAATAAGGTTGAATCTTTTGTAAGATATATGTTAGAATCATATAAAGACGATATTCTTTCATATTTTCCTAATTTTTCTTTAGAAAAAGATACATCTGATATTGCATACATTATTTGTTGCGATGGAACTCCAGCGGGCTTATTTATGGGTACAAAGAATGGAGATTCTATTGATATCGCATTAGACTATTCAACTCCAACTTTCCGTGACTGTTCTGTAGGAACATTCTTATACAAAAAATTGGAAAACAGTGAGTTCAAGAGTTTAGTGTATTCTGGAAGCTCAGATGAGCATATTCAATATTTAGAAAAAATGGGATTTGAAAAACAAGATAGTCGTTACATTAAAAATTTATAAACAGAAAAGAGATAAGGTATGGGAATTGTAGTTTCAGGCGCGGTATTTGTGGATATTAAAGGATTTCCTGAATCAAAGTATATTTGGGATGGTCGTAATGTAGGACATATTGAGTACATTCATGGTGGTGTTAGCAGAAATGTTGTAGAAAACATTGCAAACATTGAGCTTCGCCCAACATTTTTAGGAATTGTGGATCATTCAGGATTAGGCGATGAGGTTATCCAAAAGTTAAAAAATCATAAAGTAAATGTAGACTATATACAAAAGATTGATCAAGGAATGGGAACCTGGTTGGCTGTTTTTGACAGCAATGGAGACTTAGCGGGCTCTATTTCACAGAGACCAAACTTGATGCCAATTATGGATATTCTTGAAGAGAAGGGCGATGAAATTTTCGCAGAAGCAGATTCAATTGCAGTAGAGATCGATATGGATAAAGAATTGATTAAAAAGATGATTCAACTTGCAGAAAAATATGACAAAAAGTTATATGGTGTTGTAAGTAACATGAATATTGCAGTAGAAAGAAGAGATTTCTTGAAAAAATTCGCTTGTGTTATCTGCAACCGATTAGAAGCAGGTGTTTTATTCGGTGAAGAATACGAAGAATATTCAACAGAAGAATTTATGGATCTTATCTCAGAACGTGTAGTTTCTGCAAACATTCCTTCTATGGTAGTAACAATGGGAGGAGAAGGTGCAATCTATGTGACTGCGGACGGAGACAAAGGATTCTGTCCAGCAAAAAAAGTACAGGTGATTGATACAACAGGAGCTGGTGATGCATTTGGTTCCGGTGTGATCGTAGGATTGACATACGGAAAAGGAATGAAAGAAGCGGTAGAAATTGGTAACCGTTTAGCAGCATCTGTTATTACATCAACAGAAAATGTATGTCCAAGATTTTTACCAGCAGAGTTTGGAATTAAAGTAGATTAGTAAGGAGAAGGAACAGTTTATATAGCTGTTCCTTTTTTTGTTGTGTTTCATATTTTAATAGAAAAAGGAAACCTATTACTATATGAGGCGAGTGAAAGAAATAGTCCATTATGGACGACCTGGATATTATGGAAAAGATATTACAGTTGTGGTAATGGACACAGGAATGGAACCGCATCCTGATCTGAGTGATAATTTGTGGAAATTCAAAGATTTTATAAATGGTCGAATGTTTCCTTATGATGATAATGGACATGGCACTCATGTAGCAGGAATCATTGGCGGAAGAAAATATGGAATGGCACCTATGTGCCGCCTGATTGTGTTGAAAGTGTTAGGCTCTGGCGGGAATGGTGATGTCATACAAAGTATGAAAGGCTTTCGGTGGATTATAGAAAATCAAGAAAAATATAATATTCGAGTTGTGAATATCTCGATGGGAATGAAACGAAATAGTAACAAAATTGGTGAAAAACGAATTTTGGCAGCGGTGGATGTGCTTTGGCGTGCGGGAATTGTTGTGGTAGCCGCAGCGGGGAATTACGGACCAAAAGAAGGCTCTATTACGATTCCGGGACTTCATCCAAGTGTGATTACGGTTGGATCTTATGACGAAAAATATTCAGGGAGAGGTTCTAGTGTGGAACATATGTGGAAGCCGGATATAGTTGCTCCAGGGAGAAAAATTATATCATGCAATATTGATGGAAGATATATTGCAAAAAGTGGAACCTCTATGGCAACACCAGTTGTATCAGGGGCGATTACGTTATTGCTTAGTAAATATCCAAATCTAACAAATAATGAAATAAAACAGAAATTGCGGAAAAGTTGCGAAGATTTAGGACTGAGTACTGTACAACAAGGGAGCGGCTTGCTGAATATTCAAAAATTTATGCATTGACAGAAGTAATTTTTTTTACTATTATATTCGAAAGACTTAACGGAATGTGGAAGGATTTATTGTCATGAAACTATTAGAAGAAAGAATTTTAAGGGACGGTATTGTAAAAGAAGGAAATGTGTTAAAAGTAGATAGTTTTTTAAACCATCAGATGGACATTGACTTATTTAATGAGATGGGAAAAGAGTTTAAAAGGTTATTTGCAGGAAAGCCAATCAATAAGATCTTAACAATTGAAGCTTCGGGGATTGGAATTGCATGTGTTGTAGCACAACATTTTGGTGTCCCAGTTGTATTTGCGAAGAAAGCAAAGAGTGTCAATCTAGAAGGAGAAGTATATTCAACAAAGATTGAATCATTTACACATAAGAGAATTTATGACGTGATTGTATCGAAAAAATATATTGGTCCTGAAGATCATGTGCTGATCATTGATGATTTCCTAGCAAATGGATGCGCTATGGAAGGTTTGATCAGTTTAGTGAAAGCTGCAGGTGCTACGGTAGAAGGTATTGGTATTGCCATTGAAAAAGGACAGCAAAAAGGTGGCGAGATGATCCGTAGCCAAGGAATTCATTTGGAGTCATTAGCAATTGTGGAAAGTATGGATCCAGAGACAAAGACAATTGTTTTCAGAGAACAATAGAGCTAGAAAATAGAATCTCAATGATTGAGGTTCTATTTTTTTGAATAAAAAATATTTAAATGTCAAGAAAAAATACTTGACACCTAGGCTTGGATAGTATATGATAGCAAAGGTGATAAAAATGGATGAAAGATTAGAACAAGCGTTGTTATATGATTTTTATGGCGAGCTGCTTACCAATCACCAAAAAGAGATCTACGAACAATTCGTATTAGATGATTTGTCTTTGAGTGAGATTGCCGAAAGTGCTGGTATTTCCAGACAGGGAGTTCATGATTTGGTGAAGCGTTGTAACAAATTATTGGAAGGTTACGAAGCGAAATTACATTTGGTAGAAAAATTCTTATGCATCAAGGAAAAAGTACATTCTATGAATGCACTTTTAGAGCAGGAGGATACAGCGAATCCGCTGATGAAAGAGATTAGACAAATCGCAGGAGAGATTATAGAGGAGTTGTAGTATGGCATTTGACAGTTTGTCGGAAAAGCTTCAGAATGTCTTTAAGAATCTTCGAAGCAAAGGTCGTTTGACAGAAGATGATGTGAAGGCAGCACTGAAGGAAGTTAAGATGGCTCTCTTAGAAGCCGATGTTAACTTTAAGGTTGTAAAAGGATTTGTAAAAGATGTTCAGGAACGTGCGATTGGACAGGACGTAATGAATGGATTGAATCCAGGTCAGATGGTAATCAAGATTGTAAATGAAGAACTTGTAAAATTAATGGGTTCTGAAACAACAGAGATTAAGCTGCAGCCGGGACAAGCAACAACCGTTATTATGATGGCGGGGCTCCAAGGTGCCGGTAAGACAACCACAACAGCAAAGATTGCTGGGAAATTAAAGTTAAAAGGAAAGAAACCATTATTAGTTGCTTGTGATGTGTATCGTCCAGCTGCGATCAAACAATTACAAATTAATGGAGAAAAGCAAGGCGTTGATGTCTTTGCAATGGGTGAAAATCATAAACCATCTAATATTGCGAAAGCAGCATTAGAACATGCAGCAAAGAATGGTCATAATGTGGTGATCCTGGATACAGCAGGACGTCTTCATGTAGATGAAGATATGATGGCAGAATTGCAGGAAATCAAAGAAGTTGTTACAGTGCATCAGACAATTTTAGTAGTAGATGCAATGACAGGGCAGGATGCTGTCAATGTAGCAAGCAGTTTTAATGATAAGATTGGGATTGACGGTGTCATCGTTACAAAGTTGGATGGTGATACAAGAGGTGGAGCTGCGTTATCTATCAAAGCAGTTACTGGAAGACCGATTTTATATGTAGGTATGGGTGAAAAACTTTCCGATTTGGAACAGTTTTATCCAGATAGAATGGCATCTCGTATTTTAGGAATGGGTGATGTGCTTAGCTTGATTGAAAAAGCAGGCGAGTCCATTGATGAAGAGAAAGCCAAAGAAATGTCGCAAAAGCTGAAAAAAGCACAATTTGACTTTGAGGATTACTTAGAAAGTATGAATCAAATGAAGAAGATGGGCGGCCTTTCTAATATTATGGGTATGATGCCTGGTATGGGCAATGCCAAGATTAGTGATTCTGATATGGAAGAAGGAGAAAAGAGGATGGCGAAGATTGAAGCAATCATCTATTCCATGACAGTGAAAGAACGTCAGAATCCGGATTTATTAAATCCATCAAGAAAGAGACGTATTGCAAACGGTGCAGGCGTTGATATTAGTGAAGTGAATCGACTTGTAAAACAATTTGAACAGTCGAAAAAAATGATGAAACAGCTTCCAGGATTGATGGGTGGACGCGGTGGTAAAAAAGGCAGATTTAAACTTCCTTTTTAACACATAGATAAAGAACATAACAAATATTTAAGAAAGTATTATGAGGTGAAAGACATGGCAGTAAAAATCAGATTAAGAAGAATGGGTCAAAAGAAAGCTCCTATCTA
>CAYTRJ010000112.1:0-6113 GCA_964440185.1 uncultured Faecalimonas sp.
AAAGGAGTATCGCCATTACATAGACTGGGGTAAAACATATATTTTCGGTACGGTCAGTATTCTGACAGTCGTTGCTATTGCTATCATGCTTGTTCTTGCCTGTGTCCATCGCTTTACGCCTGCCGGAAGGAGCCTTAACATGATCGGAGCGAACGAAAGAACCGCTCGCATTTCCGGTGTCGAGGTTGATAGAGCCAAAATCATGGCGTTTGCGATATGCGGTGTTACAAGTGCAATAGTTGGGATCGTCCTTGCAATCAAGCTCAAAAGCTGTGACCCGGCGGTGGGGAATTCTTATACGTTGCTCGCGGTCGCTGCAAGCTTGCTCGGAGGTATTTCTTCCTCAGGCGGAAAGGGCAATATGGGAATGACTTTGGTTGGTGTTATGATGGTAGTTATGATACAGAATGGTATGACGATTATAGGAGTCGACGCATGGTGGACAGAGATTATTTTTGGAGCACTTATTATTATCGCAATGGTTTTTACTTCCGATAAATCCGCAAAAGACACCATTGTTAAGTAGATATAGGGGGAAAGGAACACATTTGATATGAAAGCTACTGTACTTGTCGAAAATAACAGCCTTTTTAATAAGTTTTACAATGCCGAGCATGGCTATTCCGCATGGCTTGAAGACGGTAGTGTGAAAATTCTTTATGACACAGGATATTCCGACAAATTCATAAAAAATGCCGAGGCTCTCGGCGTTGATCTTCGCACAGCGGATTATGTTGTTATATCCCATGGCCATTATGATCACTCGGGTGGTCTTAAGTATTTGATTAAGTATTACGAGGAGCACGCTATGTACCGTAAGCCGGTATTGCTGATGACTTCACCCGATATCATGCTTCCGAAATATCAGTTTGAGTGGAATTGTTCTCTTGGTATGGATGTCAGCATGGAGGTGCTCGAAAAATTCTTTGACGTGCGCTTTAGAACAGAGCCTGTTTGGATAACTGAAAATCTGGTGTTCATGGGGATTACAGAGATAACGAATAATTTTGAACGCGAGTTTCCACAGTCTCCAAAGGTGCTTCGTGACGGAAAATGGGTTGATGATTATGTGCCCGAGGACACGCAATTTGCGTATAAGCATAAAAACGGCAGGGATGTGAGCCTTTTTACCGCGTGTGCGCACTATGGAATATGCAATATTATGGAATATGCTAAAAAAATAACCGGCGCAGTGCATATTCATACTTATCTGGGAGGCTCTCATTTGCGTTCCGACGAGGTGTCTGAGCATCAGATGGACGAAACCTGCAAGTACGTACACAATGAAAAGATAGATCGCTTTTATATATGTCACGATACCGACTTGCCCTGCACTATTCAGTTAGCTAATGCAAATCCGGTTCTTGAGGCCGGCGTGGGACTGGTTGTTACCTGTGATTGATTGTACATATTAACCAACCAGCTTTTTTATAAAAAGGAGATGCATCACATGTCAAAGAAACAACGCAAAATCATAGTTACTGCAGCCGTTACAGGAGGTATCCATACTCCTACAATGACTCCTTATCTGCCCAAGTCTGCCGACGAGGTCGCACAGAACTGCATTGATGCGGCAAAAGCCGGCGCGTCCATTGTTCACGTTCACGCAAGAAAGGACAACGGTGAGCCAACGGCGGATTTTGATACCTTTGAAAAAATTCTGTCCAAGGTCAGGAAAAACACTAATGCGGTTATAGGAATTACCACAGGCGGTGCGCAGGGCATGACCACGCAGGAAAGATTTGCTGTTATCGAAAGATTCAAGCCGGAAATGGCATCCGCAAACGGCGGCTCAATCAATTTCTGCCTTTCAAAGCTGGCGAATGGCCCGGGAATGGATTCTCCGATAAATGAATGGGAAATACCGTTCCTTGAAAGAACATATGACAATGTATTTAAAAACACGTTTGCCGATATGGAATACTGCATAAAAACAATGAATGCGTGTGGAACTTTTCCCGAGTTTGAGGTCTTTGATTACGGCCAGCTTGCTAATCTTGCTCACTTTAAGAAAATGGGTATACTTCCCAAACAAATATATCTGCAGTTTATTGCGGGCGTTATGGGCGGTATGCCAATGAGCCTCGAGGGTTTCCTTTTTGTTATAGATCAGGCGAAGAAACTGCTCGGTGATGACATTATGTATTCTATGGTTGCCGGAGGACGACGGATGTTCAGGTTTGAAACCGCCTGCGCGATTTCTGGCGGCAACGTGCGAGTTGGCCTTGAAGACGGTATCTACATAAAGCCAAACGGCGAGCTTGCGGTTAATAATGCTGCCCAAGTTGAGAAAGTAATTCGTATACTGAAGGAGCTTGATTTTGAAATTGCCACGCCGGATGATGTGCGCGAAATGTTTTCTCTCAAGGGCCCGGATAAGGTAGAGTTTTAGCATTATGAGCTGACAGGAATGCTTTTGTAATGCCGTTTCTGCGCTTGTGAATGAGTGACCTTCGATTTTTGATTAATTAAATTGTAACAATAGCTCAGTAGAATTTACGGAATTTAACAAATCAACTTACTGCAAAGGGGTATTATTTATGTTTAAGGATGTTGTGATTGCTTCGGCCGCTAGGACAGCAGTTGGAAGTCTTGGCGGTTCACTTAAGGACAAGGACTCAATTGAACTTGCAACAATAGTAATAAAGGAAGCTGTTCGACGTGCTGGTGTCAATGCCGATGAGGTCGAAGAGGTTGTGATGGGATGTGTCGGGCAGCATGGGAATAATGCGTTCCTTGCTAGAGTTGCTGCGCTGAATGCGGGCTGCGCTATCGAAAGTACGGCACAAACCGTTAATCGCCTGTGCGCCTCAGGTCTTCAGGCAGTTGTGACAGCGGCAATGGCTATTGATCATGGCGACGTGGATATTTGCGTGGCGGGCGGCTCGGAGAGTATGAGCAATTTTCCGTATATGTCATTTAATACGCGCTTTGGAGCTCGCATGGGCGATGTAGTGCTTAAGGACGGTCTTACCTGTGCCCTTGCGGAGCCTTTTACAAGCACACACATTGCAATTACAGCTGAGAATATCGCGGAAAAATATTCACTTAGCCGACGTACTCTTGATGAATATGCACTAATGAGTCAGCAACGAGCAAGGAAAGCTATAGATCTCGGAGAATTTAAGGACGAGATAGTGCCTGTTGAGGTGAAAGTGAAAAAGGAGCTTAGAATATTCGACACTGATGAGCATCCACGCGACACAAGCCTTGAGAAGCTCGGCAAGCTTCCTACGCTATTTAAAAAGGACGGCGTTGTTACCGCAGGAAACGCTTCCGGTGTAAATGATGCGGCAGCAGCTATGGTAGTTATGAGTGGAGAAGTGGCTAAAAAGCGCGGTATTAAACCGATTGCAAGACTTGTGGATTATGCTGTTGCCGGTGTTGCCCCGAGTATTATGGGTATGGGGCCGGTTGCTTCAACTAATAAGCTTTTGGAAAAATGCTCGATGAGTATTTCGGATATCGATCTTTGGGAGATAAACGAGGCTTTTGCGGCTCAGGCAGTCGCTTGTGTCAAGGAGCTTGGATTAGATATGAGCAGAGTGAATGTTAACGGTAGCGGAATCAGCCTTGGCCATCCAATAGGAGCGACCGGTGCAATTATTTCGATAAAGCTTATAAATGAACTTAAACGCAGAAACCAGCGCTATGGTATTGCAACGCTTTGTATTGGCGGTGGACAGGGTTTGTCCGTACTTTTTGAGAATGTAATATAAAAAGCTATGAACAAAGAAAACATTACAACAGCAGCTTTTTCCGTTTGGCCTGCATATGACGAAGAACTTGTTAACGAATTGCTGAGGAAAGAGCTTGAAAATTTCGACAAAAAAATTGTGGTTCTTGACGATGATCCAACCGGTGTACAAACGGTACATGATGTCTTTGTTTACACTGATTGGTCAGTAGAAACCCTTTGCAGAGGACTTTACGATGAAAATCGTATATTCTTTGTATTAACGAATTCGCGCGGCCTCACTGAAGCTGAGACTGCTGCAGCTCATCGAGCTATAGCTGAAAATTTAGCTGCTGCGGCAGCTTTAACAGGAATAGACTATCTTCTGATCAGCAGATGCGATTCCACGTTGCGTGGGCACTATCCCATTGAAACTGAAATTCTCAAGGACACTCTCGAGGAGCTTGGAAAGCAGAAATACGACGGCGAAATTATCATACCATTCTTTCCCGAGGGCGGGAGATATACAATTGAAAACATTCACTATGTTGCCGACGGTGACGAACTGCGTCCGGTAGGCAGTACCGAGTTTGCAAGAGATAAAACCTTTTGGTACACGAATTCGGATTTAACCAAATGGGTGGAAGAAAAAACCAAGGGCAGATATCCGGCAGATCAGGTGCGCTGTATATCTCTTGATGAGCTTAGAGCCTGCGATTATTCTGCCACATATTCAAAATTGGACGCGATATCCGACTTTGGCAAGGTTATAGTAAATGCGATTGACTATAACGATGTCAAGGTTTTCACAACGGCGCTGCTCCGATGCATAAAGAACGGCAAAAATTTTATGTTCCGTACAGCAGCCTCTTTTCCTAAGGTCGTCGGCGGCGTAGGTGATCGGGCGCTTTTGACCAGAAAGGAGCTTGCGAGCCCGGCAGACGGAAATGGTGGAGTGGTAATAGTGGGCAGCCATGTAAATAAGACCACAAGACAGCTTGAAGCTCTTCGAAAGCACAAGCAGGTAACGTTCATAGAGTTTAACCAGCACCTTGTTACTGATGATGTAGCCTTTGCAGCCGAAATTGAACGGGTTGTAATGGAAGCAAATCAATGTGTTGCGAGGGGAAAGACGGTTGCAGTCTATACAAATCGAGAACGCTTTGATTTAAATAATGGCAACAGAGAGGATGAGCTCAGAATAGCTGTTAAAATTTCGAATGCTGTAACAGGCATAATCGCAAGGCTCAGCGTCCGCCCCAGCTTTATAGTAGCTAAAGGAGGCATAACCTCAAGCGATGTAGGAACAAAAGCTTTGCGCGTAAAAAGAGCACTGGTTCTCGGGCAAGTACTAAAAGGAATTCCTGTTTGGCTAACCGGAGATGAGAGTCTCTTCCCAAATATGCCGTATGTTATATTCCCAGGTAACGTTGGTGATTATGACGCACTTTACAATGTGGTATGCGTAATGCAGTCGGAAAGGAATATTATTGATGAAGCTTGAAGGGAAATATGCAGTAGTAACGGGTGCAGCACAGGGTATCGGTAAAGCTGTTTGTGAAAGACTGATTGAAGACGGTGTTGCCGGAGTTGCCCTTGTGGATATCTCCGGCGAGAAAGCAAAGGAAGCTGCTGCGGAAATAAGCTCGTGCAGCAGTCTGGTTCTTTACTACGCTTGTGATGTTTCGAATACGGAACAGGTAAAGGAGGTTTTTGGTGCTATCGAGAATGATTTTGGCAGAATAGATATCCTTGTGAATAACGCGGCCGTAACAAGAGATTGTATGTTCCATAAAATGAGTGAGTCACAGTGGAATACAGTTATTAACGTAAATCTTAACGGAATCTACAATTGCTGCCATGCGGTCATCGGTGGTATGCGCGAGCGCAAGTACGGCAAGATAGTTAATTTATCATCAGTTTCTGCCTTTGGCAATATAGGGCAAACAAATTACGGAGCGACAAAGGCTGCTGTCATCGGTTTTACCAAGTGCCTTGCGCGTGAGAGTGCGCGAAATGGGATAACTGTGAACGCTGTTGCTCCAAGCTATGTAGATACGGAAATGCTCAGAGCGGTTCCGGAAGAAACAATGCAGCGATTCTTAAGTGCGATTCCCACAGGCCGTCTTGCTAAGCCCTCCGAAATAGCTTCTGTTGTGGCGTTCCTGTCCTGTGACGATAGCAGCTTTGTAAACGGAGAATGTATAGTCGTTTCCGGCGGTTCATATATGTGATATGCTTCAGAATGTAAGTAAAATTCTCGAAAAAGCCGTCAGGGGGCATTATGCAATCGGTCAGTTTAATATTACTAGCCTTATTTGGTGCAGGGAAATACTGCTTGCTGCCGAGAAAACAGGCTCTCCGGTCATACTGGGAGTGACAGAGAGCGCCTGCAAATACATGGCCGGGATAAAAACAGTTGCTGCAATGACAAGGG
>CAYTRJ010000113.1:0-6029 GCA_964440185.1 uncultured Faecalimonas sp.
ACCACCAAATAGAACGAAGTATCATTTCACACAGTATCAAAAAGCCTTTAAACATTAGCTTCATGGGCCACCAAACTAATATTTGAAGTGGCCAGACAATAAACAAAAATGCCAAAAATTTAAGTATGCTATATATCAATCCTTCTGCTGGGGTATATCTCATAACATATCTTCTTCCATCTGATAACTTTACGCTTTCATAAATATAAGAACGCATTTTATCCCTCCAATATAATTTAATGCCTAAATCATATCACAATTTTCAAAATTTTTCTATTGCTATTTTAGGTATGAAGTAATAGAAGTATCAATACGATTATGACCTAATGCTTGTGATACCACATATACAGTATCTCTTTCGAAAATGTTTCCTGCCCTGTCTTTGTAGAAGTCGCTTTTAACCCTTTCATTTCGTTGTTGGTAGCATTGTAAGTAATCGTCTCTTAATTCTTTGTTATCGGTAAGAGAATGATAGAGTTCTTGTGCGTATTCTCTACGCAGACCATGAACATCAATTTCTTTTGGGATATGTTCAAACAGTCGCATTTTGCCTTGTTCCTTTGCTTGTTCAACAATCTGTTTTACCTGCTCCACTTTAGACGGAAGAATAGGTGCAAGCCTATCTCGTCCACCTTTACTTTGTCTTATATCAAGATAATATTTTCCATCTCTTTCAATAAGGCTATTGATGTTCAATGCTTTCAAATCACACCTACGACAACCAGTAGCAGTAGCCACAGTAAATATATCGGCATATTTTCCAGTTCTGCTTATATGCTTATCGTTAAAAGTTTCTTCACGACTTCTCTTTACATCTCCATTATGGCGAACAGGTAAAAATCCTTCTATGTTGTGACCATATATCATACCCAATGCAGAACGCTCCATTTTGAGCGTATACACCGATTTTCCATCTTTTAAGCGTGTTTCTATGTATTCTCTTGCATAACGCTCTGTATCGGCTAATTTGCCATATTTAACACCTTTATCAGCGAGCCACTTTCCATATTCACGACCGACCTTGTTATATGTGTCGTATGTGCTAAAGGAATATATCTTATAAGTACTCTTACCGAATGTTGTTTCTTGTTTTATTTTATCTAAATGTTTGCTTTCTCCAAATGCGATTTTTTCAGCAAGTGCAGAATGTATTTGATTTGATATAGTCTTTCTTCCCATTATCAGACCTCCGATTTTAATATTTGTTAAACCCGAATTAATCGGTGGTAGGCTTTTTTGACCTGCTTGCCCTTGCAGGCTTTTATTTTTCTCTATATGATAAAATGCCAATAGGCATATCGCTAAATTGTTACAATGGAAAACTTATGAAACACTATACTAAGAATATCCGTAACAGGATATATCAGAAATACTTACATCTATATTATACAGCACAGATATTCTAAATCAAAGTTATGTAGGCTTATAATCGTTTACATACTACATATTTATGTGTATGTAACCATGTAAGCTATATGGGGCGGTATTACCTACAAGTCAAAGCATTGCAATTCATTACCAGTCATTACCTTTCAATATCTTTCCTTTCCAAGCAAATCATTACCAGACATTACATATCACTACCAGTCATTACATTATAAGAGTATAATATGAGTAGGTGCTTGTTCCGTACGGAATATATGTCGGGAAAAGTAGGACACCCCGAAGAGTGTCCCATGATTATTAGTTGAACGGTAATCCGTCATAATAGCTATCATCAAAACCTGTATTATAATGTTGTTCAATATTGCTTTGAGGAATATAGTCTTGTTGTGCCTTGTTGGATGAATTTGTATCAGTGGTTGGTTTATTCTGTTTGCTCTTGCTGTTTCGGTCACGAGCCCTTTTTGCTTGCAACATTTCCCAGTTGTAAATTTGTTGAACATCTGTAAGATATTCAATTCCATCATGCTGAAAGCTATGTATAATTTTATTATCAAGAAGAGTTGTGATAATAGAAGAACTATCGTTCTCTGATACACCCCAAAGTGTCAATCGTTCCAAAATATCTTCACTTGTATCATTATCCCACAGCACATACCAACCATTGTGACACATACGTTCTCTCAGATACATATACACAACCAGTACCTTATTATTTGCCTTTACTAACTTACGGAAGGTTGAATTATTAAAGGATTCAACCTCTAATGTAATATAGTCCATATCTTGTGCATAGCATATACCCTTTTCAGATTTAACTGGGTGTTTCTTCTGCAATTCTTCCATAATTCCATCATCAATCATTTTTCGACGTTCTATCTTCATAATTTTGTACCTCCTTATTTAGCGTTCATACCAGAAGAAAATAACTGCGTCTGCTGGTGTCCCAAACGAATCAATATGTTTTTCAGCGTGAATTACAATAGAGCCATCATATACAGTATTTCCAAAAGGACTGTCATAACTTCCGTATTCATGTCCTAAAGAAATGTATTCTCCATCTTCATAGTAGTTTCCATAATCACCACTTACAAATCGGTCTACTGCTGAAATAATAGCGTTATACCATTCGTTTGTATCATCATTTTCAAGTACCAAGAGCATACCAGAGCTAAAGGCAAATATACCATCTGATTTTGTAAAGAAAGGTCTTTTTTCTGGTATGATTTGTTTAATGTAATCGTAATCCATAGATACTCCTTTCTAATAGCAAGTCTATAATTAACCACTTTTTATGGGCTTGCTATGTTTAAAAAAATATATCCCCTTTTTGAGAGGATATATTTATGGTACTACAAGTTTTTAAATTTGTCAACCACTTTTTATGAGCTGATATAAATTACCCCATTTCATCTAATTGTGATAGTATATCATTGCATTGATTATAGAAGTCAGTAGGGGCATTTCCAGAAGCAACCCATTCATCAAATCTATTTATCAAATCAGTATCATAAAGTTTGGTACATCTTGCAAGCTCTTTACGACCACCCTCTGCCTTTAATATAAGTCTCTTATAATCAATAGGGAATATCATAGGTACTTTGCAATGAATACAAGCCATTTCAAGATTATCTTTTTTCTCACACCAGTGAATGAGCTTATCAAAGTTTTCTGGAACAGGTCTGTTTCTTTTTACTAAAGCAGATATATTATATTTCTGGTCGAACAGCTCTAACTCTTTCTTATAATTAACTGTTTGTTCATAGTTGTCCGCTTTCATGTGAAAGCCATTCTTACTGAAGCCAGACATTAAAACTGCTGTTTTCTCTGGTATCTTGAATAACTCATAGAGCCAAAAAGCAACCCTAAAGGTATCGGAATAGTCTTTACTGATACGACCACGACTGTCGGGTAAATCTCCATCTTCTAATCTGTCTATAAGGTCAAAAGCTCGGTCATATTCCGATTTGGTGCGAGGTTTAAAGCCAAAATCAAATGTACTATATTCTGATAAGTTACTTTCTCGTGTGTAGTCTGGAAAGAGAATACCTACTTTCTTTTCCCTAAACAGCTTGTAATATTTCTTAATACTTGCCACATTTCCAAAAGCACTAAGAGAATTGATAATAAGAACTGTATTGAAAGGTTTAAATGGTTGTTCATCAGCCTGCTTAATTATACTGTCCAGTTTAAAGAACATTCCATCTCTTGCACTCGTAATCACATCTACTTGTAATGTAGTCTCTGGATTGAAAGACATATTGTTTTCGATAATATCATAGGTAGGTGTAAGAGCGTCCTCTGATACATAGACAAACATATTCTTCATGGTCTTTACTATATCTAAGTAATCAACATACAGCCTTGTATTCTCAAAGTTTTTCTTTAATTCGTCTTTGGTGTGACCTGTTCGCAAGCTGGCATACCCATAAATCTTCATATCTGTAATATCCATGCGTAAACTCCTTTCCTGCAAGTCTACATATATTATATAGTCTGCACTTCAAAAAGTCAACCTATAAAAAGTGGTTGACAAGGAAGATGTGTAATGATATGATAGACGTACCACAAAAAGTGGTTATCAATCAAAAGGAGGTTGAAATATCATGGAAAGGAGTTGATGTCCAATGGTAAATACAATTACCGAATGTGACAAGCTCCGAAAGAATACTATTGTAGTAAATAGTATTAGGGAGCTTGCCATGAATGAAGCAACAGCCTATCAGAAAAAAGAGATTAAATGCGAGGGAATGAAAGTATATGTGGAATTTCCAGAGCCGACAGAATGTGATAATCAGATTAAGAAAGAGGTTAAGGATATTCTTACTAATGCTTTACAGGAACAAATGAAAAAAATCTCTTAACATAAAAGCAGGGATATTTTCCCTGCTTCACAGAAAGGAGCGTGAAGAATAATGCAAAGAAAAAAAGTTCGTATTCTACTTCGAGTAAGCTCTAATCAACAATTAGAAGCAGATGGCGATTTGAGCGTACAAAGACAATTAGTAACAGAATATGTTGCAAGCCATAGTGATTGGGTGCTTGATAGCAAAGAATATTTTGAGGGAAGTAACAGTGGCTATAAAAATGCTGTATCGGATAGAGATATTCTTGGAGAGGTCTACAAGGACGCAGAAGCTAAAGAATTTGATATATTAGTTGTATATAAAGATGACCGACTAGGCAGACGTATGTGGGAAATAGGCGGATATGTAATGTCATTAAAAAGTTTAGGAGTTGATATATACACTGTCAAAGATGGGTGCATTTCTCCCGAATCAGATGATATTATGGGGCAGATGGTTCTTGCATTACGGTATGGTAATGCACAGAAATCTAGCTCCGACACAGGACAGCGAGTAAAGGACACTGCACAGAAGCTAGTACAGAAAGGAAAGTTCATGGGTGGTTCTGCTCCGTTTGGATATACCCTTGAATACTCTGGCGAAATTAGTAAGCATGGACGAGCTTTAAAACATTTGGTTGTCGTTCCAGAGCAAGCCGAGGTTGTAAAACATATTTATTATTTATCTTATGATAAAGAATATGGTTCAGCCAAAATTGCAAAAGAATTAAATACAGAAGAAAAATACAAGGCACTTGCTCCGAATGATGTATGGAAAAGTGGCACAATTACTTCTATTCTTACTAATCCGATTTACGCAGGACATACAGCTTATAAACGACGAGAACGCAAGAATGGAAAGTATCGTAGACTGGATAGTAATGAATGGGTGTTATCAGCTGAACCAAATGATAATATTACAATCATTGATGGAAATACATGGAACAAGGTGCAGGAAAAACGAAAAAAGCGTGGCGATAAATATAAAAAGAAATTAGAGAACAAAGATGTTACAGTTATTAGGAGGAATGATGGTATGTTAGCCTTAGTTGATGTTTTACATTGTGGGTACTGTGGGTGTAAAATGGTAAATGGAAGCAAATATAATTATTGGACGATTAAATCAACTGGAGAACGCAGAACAAAACAAATTCCTATATACAAATGTCAGAACGCATGGCAAGGAGTACCGCACGATAAAACAAAACAACACCGAGCCGATAAAATAGAACCAATTGTTTTTGAAGCTCTTGCAAAATATATTGGTAAGCTACAAAAAAATGAAAATGTATTTGAACAAATTCAAGCCAACCAGAATACCGAGAAAAAGGCTCTTGAAAAAATAGTTGCTAAAGAAAAGCAGGAACTTGCAAAGATACAACAAAAAATTGATGTAATGGAAAATAATGTACCTAATGCAATGTTGGGAGAATATCCCCTCTCTCTTGAAGAACTGGTTGCTATCATCAATAAGCATAAGGAACAATTAAAAACACAACAAGAAGTAATCAGACAAAAAGAAGCTGATTTGAATAGCGTTTCTGTCAATGTAGATGAATGGCAGGAACTTAGACAACAGATACCAACATGGCAGGAAGTATTTATGAATGCTGATACAGCAACCAAACGAGTACTGGTTGATAAATTGATTGAGCGTATTGATATTACAAAAGATGATATTGTAATCCGCTTCAAAATCAATATCAATGATTTTTTTCAGCAACCCCGAATCAGTGATGGTTTCGGGGTATCGAAGCCGTGGTTACAACTTTACGATCACTTCTTCGACTGCCTTTGATCA
>CAYTRJ010000114.1:0-6025 GCA_964440185.1 uncultured Faecalimonas sp.
AAAAGAAAAGTGGTGCTGGAGCATTAGCTCCAGCACCAACTTTGTCTACACTCTGGAAGGAGTGTTGAACAAACACTCCTTTTTATATGAAAAAAATAAGTTGTAGAAATATAGAAAAGATTATATAATGCAAAAGGAATCAAAGGGGGAAATGTGGAATGGCATGGGTAATAGTATTCGGGATTCTCTTTCTTATATGCATTGCAGAATGGATGCGGGAAATACATACATTTGTTGTCACTCATTATGAGATTGTATCTCCTAAATTACAGTCATGGGAAAAAGAAAAGAAATTTCTCGTGCTAAGTGATCTGCATAATACCTCATATGGAAAAGAAAATACAAAATTATTGGAAACAATTTACAAAGAACATCCTGATTTGATTTTGATCGCAGGCGATATGCTTGTGGGGAAAACAAATCAAGATACTGCAGTTGCACAAAGGTTGGTAGAACGATTGGCAGAAATCTGTCCAGTATATTATGCAAATGGAAATCATGAATATCGCATGAAAATTTATCCGGAGATATATGGAGATACTTTTACAGAGTATAAGGCAGCACTAGTGGAAAAGGGTGTAACCTTTTTGGAAAATACAAGCGAAAAGATTGTATTAGATGGCGTAGAAATTACTTTGAGCGGATTAGAAATAGATAAGAAATATTATTCTAAGCGAAAGAGATATTCCTATCCCTTGAAAGAAATGAAACAGCAAATTGGCGAAAGTGATCAAAAAAGCTATCAGATTTTGCTTGCTCATAACCCGATGTATATGAGTACATACTTGAAATGGAAGGCAGATCTGATCTTATCTGGGCATTTGCATGGCGGCGTGGTACGCATTCCTGGTGTTGGGGGCGTTATTACACCACAGTTTAAGTTATTTCCACATTATTCAGGTGAGCATAGAAAAAAAGAAAAGACAGATGTGGTTGTAAGCAGAGGGCTTGGAACACATACGATTAAAATTAGATTTTTAAATACGGCAGAATTAATTGTACTGCATATGAATGGAGGAACAGATGGGGATTCCGGTAAAATTACAAGTGTTTGAAGGACCGTTAGATTTATTACTGCACTTGATCGAAAAAAATAAAATTGATATATATGATATTCCAATTGTTGAGATCACCAATCAATATATGGAATATATTCGTGAGATGGAAGAAAAAGATCTGAATGTAATGAGTGAATTTCTTTTGATGGCAGCCATTCTTTTGGATATTAAATGTAAGATGCTTCTTCCGAAAGAAGTGAATGAGGAAGGCGAAGAAGAGGATCCAAGACAAGAGTTGGTAGAACAATTACTGCAATATAAGATGTACAAATACATGTCGTTTGAACTTCGAGATATGCAGAAAGATGGGGAATTACTGATGTTCAAGGAAGCAACGATACCTGAAGAGGTAAAAAGCTATCAAGAACCGGTGGATCTGGATGCGCTGTTGGATGGAATTACGTTAGCAAAGCTTAACGGTATTTTTAAAGAAGTAATGAGAAAGCAGCAAGATAAATTAGACCCTGTACGAAGCACTTTTGGAAAGATTGAGAAAGAAGAAGTGACTGTTGATGACAAAATGGATTTTTTGAACGAGTATATTCAGTCGCATAAACATTTCTCGTTCCGACAGCTTTTGGGAAAACAAAAATCAAAGGTACAGATTGTGGTAACATTTCTTGCTATTTTGGAAATGATGAAGATGGGAACGATCGTGGTAGAACAAGAAGGTACGTTGGGAGATATTATGATCACATCCAATGTATAGAAGGATGAGGTGCAAAAGTGGAGATCAAAAAGATTGAAAGTATAATAGAAGCGATTTTATTTACAATGGGTGAATCAGTTGAAGTCAGCAAAATTGCAAAGGTGATTGAGCACGATGTGGAGACAACAAAACGTATTATCCATAATATGATGGATCGTTATCAGGAAGAAAATAGAGGGATTTGCATTATTGAGCTGGAAGATTCTTTTCAAATGTGTACTAAAAAGGAAATGTATGAATATCTGATTCGAATTGCAAAACAACCAAAACGTCATGTATTATCGGATGTTGTTTTGGAGACACTTTCTATTATTGCTTATAGACAGCCAATCACGAAGATTGAGATTGAAAAGATTCGTGGCGTAAAATCAGATCATGCAGTAAATAAATTGGTAGAATATAATCTTGTTGCGGAAGTAGGAAGGATGGATGCCCCTGGACGTCCAATCTTGTTTGGAACAACAGAAGAATTTTTGCGTAGATTTTCAGTGCAGTCTGTGGAAGAATTACCACAGATTACTGCAGAAAAAGTGGAAGATTTTAAAGCAGAAGCAGAAGATGAGATCCAATTGAAATTAAATTTATAAAGGCAACATATACTGATAGAAAAAAAGATAGGGCGCGTGAAGTGAGATATATTTTACTCATTGTATGTCTTGTGTTTTCTTCTATTAAGGTAAATGCTGAGGAAACGATAGATAATTTATACGCCCAGTCAGCTGTTCTAATGGACGCTGAAAGTGGGCGTATTTTATTTGGGAAAAATGAAGATGATGTAAAAGCAATGGCGAGTACGACAAAGATCATGACATGTATTCTGGCGTTGGAATATGGTGATCTGCAGGGGACTGTTGAGTTTTCGGATTTAGCAGTAAGCCAGCCAAAGGTGCATTTGGGAGCTTCGAAGGGTAGCCAGTTTTATTTTAAAGATTTATTGTACTCGCTTATGTTGGAATCGCATAATGATTCAGCTGTAGCGGTGGCAGAAGCAACAAGCGGTTCTGTTGAAGCCTTTACGAAATTAATGAATCGAAAGGCAGAAGAATTAGGGTGTTTGCAAACTCATTTTGTGACGCCGAATGGATTAGATGAAGAAGATGCGGGAGGAAAACATTGTACAACTAGTGCGGAATTAGCAAAAATCATGAGCTACTGTATTTTAGATTCTCCACAAAAAGATGCGTTTCTTGAAATTACACAATGTAGGAATTATACATTTACAGATGTAAGTGGTAATGCTACATATTCCTGTCAAAATCATAACGCATTTTTAGAAATGATGGATGGAGCACTTTCTGGCAAAACAGGGTATACAGCTAAGGCGGGATATTGCTATGTAGGAGCGCTTCAAAAAGATGGAAAAACGTTTGTGGTAACACTTTTGGGATGTGGATGGCCAAACCATAAAGATTATAAATGGCAAGATACACGAAAACTTATGACATATGCATTAGAACATTATGAATATCGAGATATTATGTACCCGCAGGAATACGAATCTATTTTTATAGAAAATGGTGTAAAAGAGGAAGGAGGACTACATGAAGTGGGAGCGCTTTCTATTGAAGTGGAAGGAAATCCCCAAATGTGGAGCATGCTTTTACATGAAGATGAGAAGGTAGAAGGGAAACTATGTTTAGATACAAAAATCAAAGCGCCGGTTCAAAGAGGGGAGCAGGTAGGTACTTATGAATGGTATTTGAATGGCGAAAAAATCAGATGTGATATTCTTGTTGCGAAAGAAAATGTGCAAGAACGTGATATGAAATACTATTTTGAAATGATTTGCCGATGGTATTGCATGAGAATGAAGACGCAGGTTTCGTGAGGAGACCTGCGTTATTCGTTAATATGGCACAAGTGAAGCGAAAAACAGTGTGAAAAAAATGTCAAAAACAACAAGAAAGTGTTTGCTATCTGTTGATAATTAAGATATACTATATATTGGCAGAAAATTTAAAATTAATATAAATGGAGGTCTACATTTATGAGCAACACAACATCTAAAAACCTTGCAAGTACAAGAATTGCCACTTTACTTGATGAAGGAAGTTTTGTTGAAATCGGTGGAGCAATCACTGCTAGAACAACAGATTTTAACATGCAGCAAAAAGAAACTCCAGCAGATGGAGTAATCACAGGCTATGGCGTGATTGATGGCAACTTAGTGTATGTTTACAGCCAAGATGCATCAGTTTTAAAAGGTGCGATTGGTGAAATGCATGCAAAGAAAATTGCAAATATCTATGATATGGCAATGAAAATGGGTGCACCAGTTATTGGATTGGTTGACTGTGCAGGGCTTCGTCTTCAAGAAGCAACAGATGCACTTAACGGATTTGGTAATTTATATTTGAAGCAAACAATGGCTTCTGGTGTGATTCCTCAAATTACAGCAGTATTTGGTAATTGTGGAGGTGGTTTGGCAGTAGCATCAGCTATGACAGACTTTACATTCATGGAAGAGAAAAAAGCGAAATTATTCTTAAATTCACCAAACGCAATTGAAGGAAATGAAGTGTCTAAATGTGATACAGCTTCAGCTACATTCCAAAGTGAAAAAACAGGTCTTGTAGATGCTGTTGGAACAGAAGAAGATATTTTGGAAGAAATCAGAACACTTGTATGTATGCTTCCAGCAAATAATGAAGATGATGCATTTTACAGTGAATGTTTAGATGATCTGAACAGAGTTTGCGTTGATTTAGAAAATGCAGCAGATGATACAGCACTTGTTGCATCTATGCTTTCAGATAATAATATGTTCTTTGAAACAAAAAGAGAATATGCAAAAGATATGGTAACTGGATTTATCAAATTAAATGGTATGACAGTAGGTGTTGTTGCCAACCGTAAGAAAGTGTATGGGGCAGAAGGTGAAGTGGTAGCTGAATTTGATGGCAGATTAACTTCAGCAGGCTGCAAAAAAGCAACAGATTTTGTGAATTTCTGTGATGCATTTAATCTTCCAATCGTTACATTGACAAACGTAGAAGGCTTTGCAGCAGACCAATGCTCAGAAAAAACATTAGCCAGAGAAACAGCTAAGTTAACATATGCATTTGCAAATGCAACAGTTGCAAAAGTTAACGTTGTAATCGGTAAGGCATATGGAAGTGCATACATTACAATGAACAGTAAATCAATTGGAGCAGATATGGTTTATGCATGGCCTAACTCTGAAATCGGTATGATGGATGCAACATTAGCAGCTAAGATTATGTATGCAGATACAGATGCAGCTACAATTAATGAAAAAGCAGCTGAATACAAAGAATTACAAGCTAGTCCTATGGCAGCAGCAAGACGTGGATATGTGGATACGATCATTGATCCAGCAGATACAAGAAAGTATTTGATTGGTGCGTTCGAAATGTTATATACAAAGAGAGAAGAACGTCCATCTAAAAAACACGGAACAATCTAGTGAGGTGAATCAAGTGAAGAAAAAGATTAGTTTATTGCTTTGCGTTCTTTTGACAGCTTTTTGTTTCGCTGGATGTTCTTCAGAAGAAGTGACAACAGTTGATACATCAGTACATGAACAAGTTGCAAATACAATTCTTGCAAGCTTTTCACAAATGAGTGATGAAGATTTTGCACAGTTTGAAGCGGTGTCAGACTATCAATTAGAATATACGATGATGACAGCAGGTCTTCCAATTGAAGGAGATAATTTCCTTGCAATGATCCGTTCATGGCAAGCTGCAGAAACAGAATGCGGTAAGTTAATTCAATATGGTGAATTAGAAGTTGAAGTAGATGGAGAGGAAGTTACCATCACTTCAAATGCGCAATACGAACAGAGAGAAGCGACAATTATGTTCTGCTTCGATGATGATTCGAATTTGGAATCAATGGACGTATCAGCAAAATACTCAACAGGAGAAATTCTTGAAAAAGCAGGTTTGAATACATTATTAGGTATGGGAACTGTATTTGCTGTACTTATTTTCTTAGCATTCTTAATTTCATTGATGAAGTATATCCCAGTTATTATGGATAAACTTCAAGGAAAATCACAAAAAGAAGAAGTAAAAGCAGAAGTTGTTACAGCACCAGCTGTAGTAGAAGAAGACTACACAGATGATTTAGAATTAGTTGCAGTTATTACAGCAGCAATTGCAGCACAAGAAGGTACAAGCACAGATGGATTTGTGGTACGTTCTATCAGACGTAGATCATCGAACAAATGGAATTAATATTGATTTTAGGAGGATTATAAATCATGAAGAGTTATACAATTACAGTAAATGGA
>CAYTRJ010000115.1:0-5995 GCA_964440185.1 uncultured Faecalimonas sp.
CTTCCTCACATTCAGTGCACTTGTCATTGATTTCTTTCCCGGCTATTCGCATTTTATCCTTACCTCATCTAACAATGGCCTTTTTGTTTAAAAAAATTTTTCAGAATCGACTATTTCGTTTCACGATTTCTGTTGTAGCCTTTGCAAAATCCATAACCAAACTGTACAAGATTAATCGCAATACTTATATACATCAATGCCTTGCACCAAGTTGGTAGTTGTAAAATGTATGCAATATATAAAACTACTATTTGTGTGAACACAATCTATTTCTCCTTTGTTGTGTAATAATTATAAATACTATAACCAGTATCTATATGTGTGGCGTGTATATATTAAATATACCAAGTGCTAAAGAGGGGCTTTTTGTTTCTGAGATTATTTGGGGGACTAAGTGAAGCGTTTTCCAATCTCCTATAATACCCCTACCCCGTTATATCCCGCGATTTCATCTTGAGAAACATTTGTTCCGAATATATGTTCCGAACGTATGTATCTATTTGATAAATAGCCATTTGTTATATAGATGTCATACAATATATTGTGTGTCTCACTTTTAGCATACAATATCTAGTTTTCGGTTTCTTCTTTTTGTGCAATCTGTACAAAATCAGCGTTTCCAATCTTCGGCAACTCTGCGGTTGTTAGCGCTTGTTTCTGGCGGTTGCTGTCTGCCGTATACGGAGAGGCCCAGCCGAATTGACGATTCAATATAGCTATGACACCGACCGGGTTTTGTTTGCCGGTAGCCAGTTTATTTGATAGACTTTCTTCGCGGTATGTTGTGAGTTTTTTGTATACTTCAAAACTCTTTGTGCTTAGTCTTTGTTCATTATTCCCCCATAATGATATAACTTCGTTTGTTATTCCTGTTAAATTACTAAACCCAATAATACTAATCTCTTTGTCATAATTAAAACACATATCTATATACACATCACATACATCATTAACAACATCATAGTTATAAGCATTAAAATTACTTGGTATATTATTATTATATATATTTATATTAGACTTGGATTTCAACACGTCTTTGTTGGCGAAAACGTGCTTGCGGATATAGCGTAATGCTCCGTTCCATCGGCTTTGACTTTCTGCTGCCATGTCATTAATTCCGTTTTCTTCGCAGAACATGGACAAATAAAGCTGTATATCGTTCTCAAATACTTCCGTTGTCTGTTCCTGCTCTGTTACTCTTTCCATGTTCTCACCTCCTACATTTTGGATAAAAAAAATAAGCGGTCACAATCTGGGTATAATTTCCCAAACTGTGCCGCCTCGTATGCTGTGCACTCTTTCCGTCTTTGATACTCTCGTATCTGTGTAAAGTGTAAATATATCTCTTGTGTAACTGGCTATAATATAACATAGCTCTGTAAATCTGTCAAATAGAATTTTGTACTGGCTATATATATTATATATGTTATACTGGTTTTAATTATATAATATTAAAAATAAATATAATAATATTATTATATAAAAAAATATATATTCTTTATTTCTTTTATTCTTATCTTTCTCTTTATTTACTTTTTCTTTGGTTCTTTCTTTTTCGTTTTTTCTCTTTCTTTCTTGTTTTCTTTTTTCTTACAGTTTTTTGTCTGGACATTGTCCAAAAAAAGAAAAACCGCCATTTCTGGCGGCTCTTTTGTTAATCCCAGTTTATTTTATTGTGCGGTACTGTCGGCGATGTGTCCGCCTTTGCTTTTTCAATGGCTTCTATCTCGTCCGCTGTCGGCTCATCCTCAGGAACGAACCGAACTAAAACCCTGTATATTGTTTCTATGTCCTCTTCTGGTATCATGTCAACTAAAGTTTTTAATGCTTCTCTGCTCATCTTTACACCTCCTACAATCTTTTATATGCTTGTCCTCTTGGTTTTATGTCATTTACTGTTAATATATCATTTTCCAGTGTAAATAATACCCGTAAATCTCCAACCCTTAGACGATATTCATTTTCAAAACCTGATAACTTTTTAATATCTCCAAACGGTATTTTTTCAATCGCTTCTTTCAATCTTTTCTTTGTTGGTCTATCTGCTGAATTGATATATTTTACCGCTTGCTTTTTGTATTCTATCTGCATTATCTTTTGTACCTCCTTTCATCTCCTCTTGACATTATTTGTTATAGTCTATTTTCGTGTATTTGTCAATAGTCTATTTTCATGTATTTTTGTTTTTCTGAAACTCCATAATATCCCACGGCTGGCAATCCAACAAATTACATATATTAGAAAGGACTTCACAACTTACATTTTCATTTTTTGTCAATTTTGCAACGGTGTTTGAATGTATGCCGTTATCTTTCAAGTATTGTTTATTCTTTCCCCTTATTTCTAATGATTTCCAAAGTCTATCAAAAATCATTCTTCCATTAGTTCCGTATGGTATTTTATTCATTTTGTTTCACTTCCTTTCATATATAACTATATATATGATAATAGATTTTAATATTTTTGTCAATGTCTATTTTCGTGTAGCATTATGCACAAAAACAATGTTGTTTGATGCGTCTATTTTTGTGTATTTTTACATCTTGCATTATCGTCTATTATCGTGTATTATAATGACATAAACAAAGCAAACAAAACAAACGGAGGTAAAAAGATATGACAAATACAATCATTTATTTAACTGGGAAAGACGCATATAGAAGAGAACATGATTTTGTAAAACATTGCAAAAAATCAGATGTAGCTACACTTCTCGAAAACAGAAATTCTGCTACCGTTATTCTTTACAAAAACACAGTAAAGAAATACGACAAATTATTACAGTTAGCAGGTTTCTACATGACAGAAATCAATGATTATTCATCTGACGAATATGAAATTAAATATAAACGCTTTGCATAAAGCGGACTTGTTCCGCTTCTGTAATGCCACCAGTCGCAAGGCTGAGCGTCCGAAGTCGCTTAAAGGCAGACGGCAGAAAATAAAGAAAGGCGGTTGTTATTATGGCAAACACAGTTAAATTGCAAGGAATCAGCGGACAGCAAGCAGGAACGCAAGCAAAAGATGTTTCCTTGCCTTGCGTTCTTGTGTGGATTTATGGGGCATTTCTGCGACTTGTGGCGGTATGCTTTACGGTTGTAGTCTGTCAATTTCGGGCGGCACAACTGCGATCACTCTAGGAGATCACCCGGACACGTTGCAAACAGTTCCGGATCACATCGAAAAGTCTGCCATTTTGTAAAATTTTCCAAGGGTGTACTATACCATGATGGCAGGCACCCGGACAGCACCGGGAAAGCGTCTCATTTGTTACATTTCTGTTACAAGTGTTACAATATTCTAAAATTCGCAGATATTTTTTCTGCAATCCAAAAAAGTACCGAAATCTTTTTCTGGGTGAAAAGTAAATATGAACAAAGAAATCTAGTGCGTTAAAATCCGTGTAGTGCAAAATTACTACACGGTTATTTTAATTTATTTACCTTGTCAAACTTCATAAGGTTTTCCAGCTTCTCCATAGCTTTCTTATTGCGTTCTTTCTGCTCTTTTGTGGTCTTTTTCTTCCGAACATATCGGCTTGTACTTGTTCCCATGCTCTACCTCGCTTTCATCTGCTCGTTTATCTTCTGGTTGCGTGTCTTGAAATTCACAATTTGCATATCTGTGTTCAGTTCATCAGGTATCCTGCCAACGATAATAACCTTTGTAGGTTCTAACCTGTTGCACATTTCCTTAAATCCCTCGCAAAATTCCAAACGTGCCGCTTTTGATCGTACTCTCCCATTCGTGCAGACAGATAAAACGCTATGTTTTGGAAGTCCGTCAAAGCACCAGTCATAACTATCTTTGTCGGCAATACTAACTGACGGTATCACTTTAATATCATTCATATACAGATACCAAGCCAATGCATGATTTCTGTATTTGTTATAAATATTCAGTGCAAACGGCATACCTAGTTCGCCTGTCGATATGCTGAAATCCGGCATGGTTACGCTATGAAAACAGCTTAGATGTTCAAGATACTTGTCAGGATTATTCCACAGCCGATTGAATTTGGCATCATCCACGTAGAACGATACGTTTAGTTTCCTATGGTTCTTTATCTTTCGGCTGAAACTTTCCTCAAAATCTATGCTATCCTCTGGCATACAATCAAGCTGACAAGCTGGAACAATCGGTATCTGATATTTTCCATCCAATTCCGCACCAGTTATCAAAAATTCTTTCATAACATCAAATGATGTGTGTACTGCATTATACATCGTATCACCTCTATACTGAGTATATCATATTTATGCAGCATTTCTCAATACAATACTAAGTACATCATCAAGAATACTTATAATTTCCCTGCCATAATCAGCCATAAAATTACACAACCGTTCCTCTAATTCATATGGAATGTCAATGTTCTGTTCAAAGCACATAGCATGCGTTATCTCGTGGCAAATAATGTGTTCTGTCTTGCTATCAGTCTGATTATTTGCAATAAATATGGTTTTTATGTTATTGTCGCATACTCCAAGGACTCTATTTCCATTTGATGCTATCAGTTCTTTGCTCATAGGATTTACGAAAACAACGTTCCAAAGATTATTTCTAATTCTGAATATCATATGCACCACCTTACTTAAAAAGAGGGCAGTTTCCCACCCTCTAAACCAACATATCAACTAAATAAGTCAACTGTTCAACTAAATAAATCAACTGTTCAAGTTAATTAATTTTCTGAGTGAGCACCTGGAGTTTTTGCTTTAAAAGGGAACGTTCCTCTGGTGAAGCATCTACAATCATCTCCGTTATATCTCCACTCAATTCACCCATGTACTTTTCCAACTCTTTCATCTTTGCCTGTTTACTTTCTGGCGTGTTGTCTTTATGCAGTTCCTTACTTTCCATGTATCCGCGTCTAGTTTTCCATGATTTACCGTCTCTTGCGTCATGCATCTTTTCACCGGATGGTTCTGCATAGTACATAAATCCTTTGTCCCGGTCATAGTCACGCCAATGCTCGGGATCATATTCGCCTGGCATCATGTGATAATACGGATATTCCTCATATCCACGTCTTGTGCCATGTCCTTTAGGTGCAAAACGCCCATTTTTGTATCTGTAATGGTCGTAGTACCGTCTATCTGGGTAATCCTCATACCGTTCAATCATTTCCATGATTTCTTCTTCATCTTCTGCCTTATCCATAGCCTCTATGATACGATAATCTTTGTCAAAACAAACGATATTTTTGGTAATCTCCGTCCAATCCTTAAGGTCATCTAAATTCTGCCCCTCAAAATTATCAATGCCTATTGCTTCTACTTTTACTTTGACACATTCTAGCATTTCTTTTGCCCATTTATGCATACTCTTACCTCGCTTTCTATGCTCTTGTTCCGTCGCCATTGATAGCATTTAATCTGTTATCCGGTGCACAAGCTACTCTACCTAACAGTTTGAAGATACCACTGTCTGATGTGGTTTCAACTACTGTACTGTATCTTGTGCGACTTCTCAAATTACATGCTACAGCTGGTAAACAGTTACATCTTTGAAGTGGATATAACACTGGCGTATCTGCACCTAACTGAATGTATACTGGAGCATTTATCGTTGTTTCGTCTGGTATGCTTTGTGCAATCACGATACAGTATTTCTCTCCGTCATTATACGAGCCACTTGGAATAGTGATTATAAGTCCTGTTCCGTCGGTAAAGGTTACGTCTGTCGATATAATTAGTCTTTTGCAAAGCGAACAACTGGTTCTGCAAGCCATATTATTTCCCCTCACTTTCTACTTTTGGTGTTCCCATTATTAAATCTGCACATATGCCAGAAATCTCTTCTAACAAACGCTTTTCTTCCAAAGAAGCTATTGCCAGTAAAAGTTCTGCATAATCTTTGTATGTATTCCCTTTATAACCGCCTAACGATAAGGAATTTACATCAATATTTTCTACTGCTTTATAAAAATTGTCTCTTAATTCTTCATAACTTTTCAATGTCATTACCTCTCTTTCCAAAAATAAAAACCACC
>CAYTRJ010000116.1:0-5975 GCA_964440185.1 uncultured Faecalimonas sp.
GCCATAATCTACAATAATAGTCTTCACTTGTTCTGGCTCTTCTACGCCTAATTTTTCCTTTTCTGACATTCCTTGTAAAAATTCTTTCACAAATTCTGCCGATAAGATTACATTAATAAATCCTGGATTTACAGCTTCAATCTTTTCGATGCAAGCATTTTCTTGTAAGTGAGCAACCACGTCATTGGCAATCATAATTGGTGCTTTTTTATATGCTTTTGCAGCTGCCATAGCACCATTACATTGGTATTCACATAAATCTGGTCTGTTAGAAATTGATACTCTTGCATACTGTTTATCATATCCCGCTGCTTCAAAAGCTGTCTCAAACTCTGCTGTCAATAAATCTATTAACTTCTTCATAGTTTCCTCCTCTATTCTCATAGTCGTCCTAATCTACATATGTATTCATTTTAACATACGCACTTCTTAACAACAACCTTAAAATAAACACACCTAAGCGGATTCGAACCGCCGCACCCGCCTCCGGAGGGCGGTGCTCTATCCCCTGAGCTATAGGTGCAATTTATCCTATCACATTTATTTTTAAAAGTAAAGGGATTGCTTTTTATGAAAAACTTAGCTATAATCAGAAAACCATAATATTTTAAATAAACTTTCTCTGACAGGTTCCTGTCACATTTCCAATGAATTAGAATTACAGATTACTCCACATTTTTGAAAGGAGATTCTATGACTTATCAACAATTTACTTTAGAAATTCAAAAACTTGTGGCGCATTCTTTTCATTTTCCTGTTTCTGTACATCTACGCACAACGCTTAAGAACAATGGAAAAGAACGTGTCGGTTTAATGTTTTCCGATCACCATTCCAACTTATCCCCTACGATTTATTTAGAAGAACATTATAATCAATTTCTAGCAGGAAGCTCTTTGCCTTCTATTCGTGATAACATTGTTGCACTTTACCAAGAGCTACAATTAGAACAGCGCTGGGAAACCGAAGCCATTCGCAATTTTTCACAAATCCAGTCTAAAATTGTCTATAAACTTATCTCACAATCTAAAAATCAGTCCTATCTTTCCACTGTCCCTTATATCCACTATCAAGACCTTGCCATTGTGTTTTACGTTTTGTTTGACATAAGTGCCAGTGGCACCGCAACTATTCCTGTCACAAATATGCTACAATCTATTTGGGATACATCCGCTGAAGAACTATTTGAAATTGCCAAAAAGAATACCCCAAAACTTCTCCCTGCTGATTTTCGTCCAATGAATCTTGTTATGGAAGAATTGATCAGCAATGCCGGAATTTCCTGTGAAATAGAAGAAGAAAGTCCAATGTATGTTTTAACAAACTCCCTTCGTTGCTTTGGTGCATCCTGCATCCTATACCCAAATGTATTACAACATATCGGTAAACATTTACATGAAAATTATTACTTGCTCCCTAGCAGTGTCCACGAAATCATTATCTTACCAGAAAGCGCTGGTCCATCTAAAGATATTATCAACGAAATGATCTTAGAAATTAACCAAACAGAAATTGATTGCGAAGAAGTGTTGTCTGATCATGCTTATTATTATGATTGTGAAAATGGAATCACTTCTGTTCAATAAAGTATTATTCACTACAAAAAAACCTAGAATGTATCAACATTCTAGGTTTTATCTTTGCAATTATCCACAATTTATCAATTATGCTCTTGATAAGTATTCACCTGTACGTGTATCGATTTTGATCATTTCGCCTTCTTCGATGAATAATGGAACACGAACTACTGCGCCTGTTTCAACTGTCGCTGGCTTTGTAGCACCTGTAGCTGTATCACCTTTGAATCCAGGTTCTGTTTCTGTGATTTGAAGTTCTACTGTAAGTGGAGCTTCAATTGCATATGCACTTCCATCATAGAAGCATACTGTTACGCTTTCGTTTTCTTTTACGAATTTTAAGTCTTCATCAACTACATCTTCGTTTACTGGAATTTGTTCATATGTTTCCATATCCATGAAGTAGTATAATCCACCATCACAGTAAAGGTATTGCATTGTTTTTCTTTCGATGATAGCTTCTTCAAATTTTTCTGTTGGACGGAATGCTTCTTCACGTGTTCCACCTGTAATAATGTTTTTGTATTTAATACGAACGAAAGCCGCTCCTTTACCAGGTTTTACGTGTTGGAAGTCCAAACATTTGTATACGTTTCCTTCAAATGTAAAAGTTTTCCCTTTTTTAATTTCTCCTGCTGTAAATGCCATTGTTTTCCTCCTTATATAAATCCTACTGCATCATGGTAGGACATGCTCGTGTTTATCCTTTCTAATTCTATACTACATTGCACATTTTTTCAACCTTTTTTTTGATTAGCTGTATTTATGTATCATTTCAAGCATATTTCTTAAATTTTTCACATCTACCTGACCTGGTGCAGACGCTTCACCAATTGCTCCAAATGTAATAGCAGATCCAACTATTTCCCCTATCAAACGGCTAGCCACACCTAGCTTCGACATCGACATTGTCACTACCGGACGTTTCGCATATTCTCGATTCATCTCTTCTGTAGCTGCAAGCAGCTCCAACAAGTCTTTCGTATTTTGCGGCATTACTGCTATTTTCAAAATATCTGCTCCCGCCTCCTGCATTTGGCAAAGGCGTTCTAGAATGCAGCTTTTCTTTGGTGTCTTTTCAAAATCATGGTTAGAAGCAATCACCTTTACGCCTCTTTCCTGAGCCTGACGGATCAATTGCCTACTCACTTCCTGCATTGAAAACAATTCCACATCTACCATGTCTGCATAACCGCTCTCTGCTGCCATCTTATTCAATGCTACATACTCTTCTGAGGAAATTTCTGCTTCTCCTCCTTCCGCCTTTGTTCGAAATGTAAATAAAAGTGGAATCTCTTCTAGCACACTTCTCAATTCTTTTAAGGTTTCTCGAACTTGTCCCAAATCTTGCACATTTTCAAACCAATCCACACGCCATTCCGCTATATCAACTTTCTGTTTTTTTATTTCTAAGGCAGATGCTATAATTTCTTGTTTTGTTTTTCCAATCATGGATACACAAATCTTCGGCATCCCTTCTCCAATTTTTACATTTCTTACTGTTACTGGATTCACGCTGCGTTTCCTCCTCACTTTTTTCTACATCATAAAGCAATTTGTTTTCTATTTCAATATTTCCTTGCTTTTTTCTTCTATTGGATTTAGAGTAAACATAATAAATTTCTTAAGAGGTGATCACATGAAACCAATTACAGGACATACAAAATTAACCGCACTTCTTGGCAGTCCCGTATCTCATAGTTTTTCTCCTATGATGCACAATACTGCTTTTGCTCATTTGGATCTTGATTACGCATATCTTGCTTTTGACGTAAATGAAGATACACTTCAAACAGTCGTTGACGGATTACGTTCTATGGATATCGCAGGTTTCAACTTAACTATGCCTGTGAAAACAAAAATGTGCCAATATTGCGACGAGCTTTCACCTGCTGCCAAAATTATGGAAGCTGTGAATACAGTTGTTCACAAGAATGGAAAATTTATTGGCTATTCTACAGACGGTATTGGATATCTTCGCGCATTGCAAGATATTGATTTTTACATAAAAGGAAAGAAATTAACCTTACTCGGTGCCGGTGGTGCAGCTACTTCCATCCTTGTACAATCTGCATTAGAAGGTGCCAGAGAAATTTCTGTTTTTTCCAGACCTGGTGTGCGCTACGAACGAACACACGCTATTATAGAACAATTAAAGTCTTATAGTAACTGCAAGATCAATCTGTTTGATTATAGTGACAATAACATTCTCAAATCTGAGATCATGTCGAGCGACCTTTTGACAAATGCAACTTCTGTTGGAATGGCGCCAAATACAGAATCTTCCATCATTTCTGACCCTTCTGTATTTCGTCCAGATTTAGTTGTATCTGATATTATTTATAATCCAGAAGAAACCATGTTTTTACGTTTAGCGCGAGAAGCAGGCTGCACAACACAAAATGGACTTCCAATGCTTCTTTATCAAGGAGCTGAAAGTTTTCGACTTTGGACAGGTTATGATATGCCAATTGATCTGATAAAAGAAACTGTATTTTCTACAAAATAAGGAGAACCATTTGTCGGTTCTCCTTATCTTTTGCTTTTTTGATAAAAATGTAATACTATCTTTTCTAATTTTCTCTTAAAGACAATCTGTATTTCTTCTTTCGGATGAATAGGTTTCACTAAAATATTACGGATTCCCGTACGTTTTGCTCCCCATACATCTGTAAATAATTGATCTCCTATAAACAATGTATTTTCTTTTGTCGTCATCATAAGTTCCATGGCTTTCTCATAATTCTTTACCGATGGCTTATGTGCATCATAAATATAATGCACCTGTACATCCTGATTAAACATCTTTACACGCGCTTCTTGATTGTTTGACAGCAAGCAGCATGTAAAACCAATCTCTTTTAATCGTGCAAATAATTTTTTTGCCCGCTCATCTGCAGGTGCCCCATGTGTCACAAGTGTATTGTCAATATCAAAGATCAGTCCTCGATATCCTTCTTCATATAGTTTTTCAAATGGTATCACATATGTCGATGCCACATACTCATCTGGAAAAAATGTTTCAAACATTTCTATTCTCCTATCTCTTTTATTCTTTCTGCAATTTCTTTTGCAATATCCCTAGATTCTTTTCCATCAATAGAGACAACCAGCTGTGCTGCATTTTCATACATTGGTCTGCGCGCTTCCATCATTGCTGTAATGTCTTCTATTGTTTTACGATTATGTAAAAGCGGTCTGTTATCATTTCGTTTCACTCGCTGCAAAATAATCTGTGGTGATGCGTTCAACCACACAATAATACCACATTTTTGCATAATTTCCACATTTTCTTTGCGAAGCGCTACACCTCCGCCACATGAAACTACACACGCCTCTTTCTGTTCTATTTTTTTTAAATATGCAGTTTCTAAGTCTCGAAAATACTGTTCACCATATTTTTGAAAAATATCAGATATGCGCATTCCTTGTTCTTTTTCGATGGCTTCATCCATCTCGATCAACTGAAATCCATATCCATTTTTCATTCTTCTTGCAACCGTACTTTTCCCAGAACCCATAAAGCCAATCAAAAAGATATGTTTCACGATTCTACCTCCTCTAGCATCTTTCCTACATCCTGCCGAAACTCGTCCCAAGCATCTTCATGATCTACAAAATACTTCGGACATATTTTACCAGTAACATCATAATGACGCAACAAATCTTCTTCTGTCAATTCAAACTTTTGACAAAGCCATGCTGTAAGATGTACCAAAGATTCATAAGTTTCTTCTGTATAATCTCCTTCTTTGTCCAAATGACAAGTTTCTATCGAAACCGTATCTGCATTTCGCTCATTCGACGCATAAGCGATTTCCCAAGTTGGTACACACTGTATGATCTCGCCCTTCAATCCAACCACAAAATGGCTGCTTGCCTTTCTTTCTTTTGTATCTTTTAGATTTTCAAAATAATTTCGATTTTGTTTAGCGGTTGTTCCTGGATTACCGGTATAATGGATAACGATCCCTTTGATTTTTTCTGACTTCGTTCCCGGTCTGGAATATGGATTTTCTGTCAATAACTGCACATCTATATCTGGCTGTGCAATTCTAATCTTAGATGAATCCACCTCTGTATATTTACCATTCGTTCCTATCTTTTCTTTTAACTTCAGACCTCCAAAGCAAACCAGTAACACGATGACAAAAAACGTAAATAACCTCTTTAAGATCTGAATCCGCCTCTTAATCCTATTGCGGCGTCGTCTTATTTCACTCTTTTTCATGCAATCCCCTCTTTTGTTATTAACGACATTCTATCACATTTTTCTCTAAAAGTTACAAAAGACTTCCTTAGTTCTTTCTTAAGAACTAGGGAAGTCTCTTTCACTTTATGCTTGGTCTACACTATAGTTAGGTGCTTCTTTTGTAATATGAATATCATGTGGATGACTT
>CAYTRJ010000117.1:0-5917 GCA_964440185.1 uncultured Faecalimonas sp.
AATTGTAGAGTATAGGAAAAGATTAAAAATCAAATAAAGTCACATCAAACCTTGCCAAGTGGGAATAAAAAATAGAGCTCGGAAATCCAGCATTTTATGCGGGATTCCGAGCTTTTGTTATGTAGTTTAAGTATAGATTCCTGTGGTGAAATATGATGGATGGTAACAAGATTTGATAAAACGATTTACAACATATGTTATTGCGAATGTTGTGTGAATCCGATAAAATGATAATAAGTGATAGCCGATAATGGCAAACGTTTAGTATGGACAAATTAAGAAATAGGAGATTTTGATTATGAAAAATGCAATCCTTGAAGGAAGAACTGTGCTTGGTATTGAACTTGGTTCCACAAGAATTAAAGGTGTTTTATTAGATGATAAGAATCAGATTCTTGCATCAGGTGGACATGCTTGGGAAAATAAGCTAGTAAATGGTATTTGGACATATGATATTTCGGATGTTTGGACAGGATTACAAGATTGTTATCGTGATTTAAAAGAAAATGTTCAAAAAACATACGGTGTTGAACTTACCAATATTGGTGCGATTGGAATTAGCGCCATGATGCATGGCTATTTGATCTTTAATGAAAAAGATGAATTGCTTGTGCCATTCCGTACGTGGAGAAATACCATGACAGAGCCAGCGACAATTGAACTAATGGAACTTCTAGAACATCAAATTCCACAAAGATGGAGTATTGCACATCTTTACCAAGATATTTTAGATGGAGCAGAATATGTTAAAGATATCCGTTACATGACAACACTATCAGGATATGTTCACTGGATGCTTACAGGAGAAAAGGTACTGGGCGTAGATGATGCATCTGGTATGTTCCCAGTTGATGCTGAGACGAAGACATATTATACAGATATGCTAGAAAAATTTGACGATAAGATTGCAGATAAAGGATATCAATGGAAACTTGGTGAGATCTTACCTAAATCATTAGTAGCAGGTGAGAGAGCAGGGGTTCTTTCGGAAACAGGTGCAAAACTCCTTGATCCAAGTGGTGCATTAAAAGCAGGCATTCCAATGTGTCCACCTGCAGGCGATGCAGGAACAGGCATGGTTGCGACAAATAGTATTAAAGTTCGTACAGGAAATGTTTCAGCGGGCACTTCGGTGTTTTCGATGATCGTTCTTGAAAAGAAACTTTCTAAAGTTTATCCAGAAATTGATATTGTTACTACACCAGAAGGTAATTCAGTTGCTATGGTTCACTGCAATAACTGTACATCTGATTTGAATGCATGGGTAAGTATTTTTAAAGAATTTTGTGATACTTTTGAAATTGAAATGGACATGGACAGACTGTATGGTGGTCTCTATAACAAGGCATTAGAAGGCGATAAAGATTGTGGTGGACTGCTTGCGTACAATTACTTTTCAGGTGAACATATTACGCACTTTGCAGAAGGACGTCCGTTATTTGTACGTGAGCAAAATTGCAATTTCTCGCTTGCAAACTTTATGAGAGCACATCTATTCACATCACTTGGTGCGATTAAAGTGGGAAATGACCTTTTGATTGAAAATGAAGGTGTAAAAGTAGAACGCATATTTGGACATGGCGGTCTTTTCAAAACAGAAGGTGTTGGACAAAATGTACTTGCCGCGGCTCTTAATACACCAGTATCTGTTATGAAGACTGCTGGTGAGGGCGGAGCTTGGGGAATTGCAGTTCTTGCAGCTTATATGATATGGAAAGAAGACGGTGAAGCACTTTGTGACTATCTGGAAAATAAGATTTTTGCAGATGCTGAAAGTACAACAATTAAACCAGATCCAGCTGATGTAGAAGGATTCAATGTATTCATTGAAAGATATAAAGCAGGATTAGGAATTGAAAGAGCAGCAGTGGATTTATTAAAGTAAAATACAATAATGATGAAGATCCGGCGCGAAAGCGCCGGGTCTTTTTATTTTTGCATATATTTTGTTGGACTTACTCCATAGGTCATACGGAATGCTCTGCTGAATGAATATATGGAAGAAAATCCCAGTAGATTTGCAGTTTCTGATACAGTATGATTTTCCAGTAATCGAATCGCAGCTTCCATGCGTTTGGCATTTCGATAGTTCATGATAGAAATTTCATATTCTTGTTTAAACAATTTTTCAATGTAAAATTTGCTGTAATCAAATTGTTTTTCTAACGTGTCTAGCGATATTTCTTGCTCGTAGTTGGAATCGATATAAGATTTTACAAGGGAAGCAATCCCGGAATTGATAGTTGGTTTGCTTGTGATTTCAGGAACATTTTCAGTAATAATTGTATGAAGCAAATTTAACATTTTTGCTTTGCAATTTAGAGAGTTCACATCTTTCATATCAATAATTTCAAAAAATGTTTTTAAAAATACTTCTTTATCATTGATTTTTAAGAAGGGAGAACCGTCAGGTTGAGGAAAAAGATTCTCTCGGATCATCAGGCGATCAGAAGCAGAGAGCTCTGGATAGTCCTGAAAACAGATATAAACTTTGGAACTCATAGAGTCGTATTTCATATCAAAGTGAATATGTGGCTGTGACAAGTCTTCATTTATGATATGAAAACTATGGGAAATATTAGGACATAAAAGAAGTACACTTCCTTTTTTGCATTGGAAGTCTTTTCCGTTGTATGTCAATATAAAGTCTCCACTTTCTACATATAACAATTCATAGTCTAAAATAATTCGTTGATTAATGTGGTATGGAGCAAGAATCGCAGAGCGAGTAGCTAATCGGATATATGGATTGATTTCAGATAAATTCATTTCAAACCTCCTAAATGAAAACAAGATTTGTTAAATAGGTTCACAATATATGTTATTGTAAACATAGCATGATTTCAGTAAAATTACAATATGATAACAAAATGACAGGATTTTTTTGCAAATTTTTGTTAAATTTTGGAAATAATTGTTAAAGGAGATGAAAAGATGCGAAATAATGGATTTAGTTTAGCTGGATTGGGACGTCCAATAATGGCTAAATCAAGATCAATTAGTGCTGAAAATTTTACTGGAGAAAAAGGAGGTGGAGGAAGAGCAATAGAAGGAACTGGAGCACCAATGGCTAATGCAGCAGGTCTTGGTGTGGGTTGGAAGGTTTCACCAAGCATTTGGCTACCAGCACATGAAGAATTTGTGTTAGCAGATATTGAAGGAGAGGGAACGATTACTCATATTTGGTGTACAGCAGATCCTGTATTATGGCGTAGACTGATTCTAGAAATGTATTGGGACGATGCAGAAACTCCAGCGGTTAGAGTTCCTTTAGGAGATTTCTTCTGTAATGGATGGTGTGAGAGAACTTTAGTTAATTCACTTGCAATCGCAGTAAATCCGGCAGGTGGATTTAACTGTTATTTTCCAATGCCATTTAAGAAAAATGCAAAAATTATTTTGAAAAATTTATCTGATAAAGATGCGCTATTCTATTATCAGGTGGATTATCTCTTGGAAGAATTGGATGATGAAATTGCATATTTCCATGTGCAATGGAATCGTTCCTCACCACTTGCTTCTAGACAAGTACATACGCTGTTGGACAATGTAAAGGGAAAAGGTTATTACATCGGAACTTACATGGCATGGCAGAGCAATCACACTGGCTGGTGGGGAGAAGGCGAGTTTAAATTTTATTTAGATGGAGATGAAGAATTTCCAACAATTTGTGGAACAGGAACTGAAGATTATTTTGGCGGAGCATGGAATTTTGATATCGGAGGTACTTATCAAGACTATTCAACCCCATATCTAGGGTTGCCGCAGATTATTCGTCCAGACGGACTTTATCGTTCGCAACAGAGGTTTGGAATGTATCGTTGGCACATTAACGATCCAATTTGTTTTGAAGAAGACATTACAGTAACAGTACAAGCTCTCGGATGGCGAGAAGTTCAAAAAGAGTATCTTACATTAAAAGATGATATTGCATCCACAGCGTATTTCTATACCAATATACCAGCGGCGCATAGCCTTCAGCCTGAATTCACAAAAGACATTTTAGATGTGATTTAGGAAGGGGTGTGAAAGGTGAAAACAAAAACTAAAAAAAAGAAAAACTTGTATGCTAAGTCGGACAGGCAATTACTTTTGATGTCAACTCCTGCGCTGATAAAGATATTTATCTTTTCATACTTACCAATGGCTGGAATTGTAATTGCTTTTCAAGATTATAAGCCTAAAACAGGTTTTTTTAGCGAGTTTGTAGGTTTTAAAAATTTTGAATATCTGGTTTCATCATCAAACTTTTATCAGATATTGTGGAACACATTGTTTTTGAATATTGTGTTTATCTTTACAGGACTTATAGTTTCACTGGCTTTAGCACTTTTATTATTTGAGATTACAAACAAATTGTTTATGAAGTTCGCGCAGACAGCAATGTTTTTCCCTTACTTCATTTCGTGGACAGTGGCGGCAATGATCTTACTCAGCCTATTGGATTCACAAGGGTTGATTACGAGTTTTGTAGAGAAAATTACTGGGGAAACGATTCAGTTTTACATGGAAAGTAAATATTGGCCATTGATTCTTATGCTATCAAATGTATGGAAAGGTGCAGGTGTATCGGCGATTGTCTATTATGCGACACTTATGAATGCAGATAAAAGCGTTTATGAAGCAGCAGAAATCGATGGAGCAAATCGATTCCAGAAAATGATTTATATCAGTCTTCCATATCTAAAGACAATGGTAATGGTAATGACAATTATGTCCTTTGGAAACATTTTGCATGTGGACTTCAATATGATTTATTTCTTGACAAAGAATAGTGGTCCACTTTATCCAACAACGGATGTAATAGATACGTATGTATTTAGAGCGCTTCGTCAAGAAGGGGATTTCGCAATCACAGCAGCAATCGGACTTATGCAATCAGTAGTTGGTTTGGTATTTTCAGTCATTGTTAATAAGATTAGCAAGAAGATCGAACCAAAATCTGCGCTATTTTAGGAGGTGTGATTATGAAAAAGAAAAAGAAAATAACTGCATCTACCATTTTAATATATGGATTGGTTAGCTTATTTGTTCTGTTTTGTGTATTGCCATTTATTTTAGTAATTTCAGCATCCCTATCGAGTGAAGAAGCAATTCTTGAAAATGGACTTCGTTTTTGGCCACAAGGATTTACATTAGAAGCTTATAAATATGCTTTCAAATATCCTGAGGATATTCTTAAGTCATATGGAGTTACAATTTTCGTAACAGTAGTAGGAACTATTTTGAATATTATTTTAACAATATCAATTGCGTATCCAATTTCCAGACCACACTTCCGTTGGAGAAAGCAGATGTCATTTTACCTATTCTTTACAATGCTTTTTTCAGGGGGACTTGTTCCAAACTATTTGTTACTAAAAAATGTATTAGGATTATACGATACAATTTGGGTGCTCATTATTCCACTGTTAATAGTACCGGGGAATGTATTTTTGCTTCGTGTATTTTTCCAAGCAGTACCGGATTCACTTTTTGAATCGGCAAGAATAGATGGAGCAAGTGAATGGCAGATGCTTACAAAGATTGCAATTCCACTTGCAAAACCAGGAATTATTACAGTTACATTTTTCATTATCTTGATGTACTGGAACGATTCCTTTACAGCTCTTATGTATACGGAAAATCCTGATCTGACACCATTGCAATTAATGCTAACACGATTAGTAAATTATGTTCAGTACATAAAACAAACAGAGACTACAGGAGGTCTTATTGCGGCAGGAAGTGTGCTGCCAGAAAATTCATTGATGTTTGCAATGTGCTGTATTGCAACAGGACCTATGTTATTAGTATTTTCGTTTTTCCAAAAGTATTTTGTACAAGGACTTACAACTGGTGCAGTAAAAGAATAAATAAAATTAGGGAGCTAACTATATAAAAATCAAGTAGTTTTTAGAAAAAATTGAATTTTAGT
>CAYTRJ010000118.1:0-5900 GCA_964440185.1 uncultured Faecalimonas sp.
TCGTACAGAACTTGTTGAAATTATATATGAATTGAAAATAAAAGAAGAACAGTTAGCAGAGGAAAACAAGTTGTTAAAAGAGGAATTGAGGCAGAGAAATATCAAAATAGCAGAAGCAGGCTCAATAGCAGAAGCAGCACTTAGTTTGAATCAAATATTTGAAGTGGCTCAACAAGCGGCAGACGATTATTTGAATTCAGTCAGAAAAATAGCTGTAATATCAGATAAAGGAGACCAGCTATGAAAAAAGGTAGGGAAAAAAATGTCTCGATTCCTACGATAGAGGACCTTGCAAAAGAAAAAAAGCGTTTGGAATATATCACACGATACAGACAAACCTTTTTTAGCACCGTGTATGCACTTGTTGTTGTTGCTGCAATAGCAGTATTGTTAGCAACATTGCTGTTTCCGGTATTGCGTGTGAATGGAGATAGTATGGAGCCAACACTGAATAATAATGACATCATTCTTCTAGTAAAAACGAAACATTATGAAACAGGAGAGTTATGTAGTTTTTACTGGCAAAATAAATTGTTGATCAAAAGAATTATTGGAGAACCTGGCGATGTGATTGATATTGACAAAGATGGTGCGGTTAGTGTAAATGGGGAAATTTTGTATGAACCATATGTAGACGAATTAGCATTGGGGGAGTGCGATCTGACTTTTCCTTATCAGGTGCCGGATAATAGATATTTTGTATTAGGAGACCATAGAAACGCATCAATAGATAGCAGAAGCAGTACAATTGGATGTGTTGAAAAGAAACAAATTGTAGGAAAAGTTTTTTTAAGAGTATGGCCGTTAAAAAATATTTCTTTGATAGGAGGATAACATGAAAAGTACGCTATATGAATATATTGTGAAAGTTCAAGAAAAACATCGAAGATATCGACGATATATCAGCGTATTGGTGATACTAGCGATTGCAACAATAATAGGAGTAAATAGGTGGTTACGTCAGGATGGTATTTCTATGACAGCAGATTATCAGTGTGAATCAAAAGAACATAGACATACGATAGAATGTATTTCAGATAATAATGCTGATGTTGAAACGGCGTCAGAATGGGAGAAAACTTTACCGAGCGAATTAAGAGGAGTTTGGAAAGAGGATTTGATTACTGTTGCGAAAAGTCAGATTGGATATGAGGAAAGTAAGACAAACTATATAGTATCAGATGAAGGAGAGCAATGTGGTTATACACGTTATGGTGAATGGTATGGAAACAGATATGGGAAGTGGAACACGCTGTTTGTATCTTTTTGTTTGCACTATGCAGCAATTTCTAATGAGGACATACCAGTAAATTCTGGATGTGAAGCATGGATAAATGATTTAGAAAAGAAGGAACTATATAAAACTGTAGATATGTATAGACCAGAATCAGGGGATTTAGTTTTTTTTGATAATGAGAAACAAGATGGAAAAGCAGATCATGTCGCAATTATTGAAAATGTAATAGAATCTGGTGATGATTTATTAATTAAGGTAATTGAAGCTGTTTCAGGAAGTGTACAGGAGAATACATATAGTGTAAATGAAAGCTTAATAATAGGATATGCTTTAATAAAACAACCTTTAGTTTCAGGAGAAGAAGCAGTAAATAATGATGAGATTGATATATATGAAGAAGCTGTTAGTCAAAGTGAGATAAAGTATGAATTATCTAGTCTATCTCTTGTTGCAGGGCAAAGTTATCATTCTGCAACTGTTACAACATATAGTGATTTTACTGGAAATAATTCATATTTGCTGTACAAAGTTTCAGGAAACTATATTTATTTTCTTTCCAGTTTAAATAACGAGCCAGTAACATTCAAAGTAGCACTTTCAGAAGTAGCACAAAATACAGACGTTACGGAAGCAAGCACAACAAATATCGGAAGTACCTTATATTTTAAAAATTCTATTACAGGAACAGTTATTCCAAAAACAGGTAATAGTTACTATGCAGTTTTGAGCTGGAGTAACTTAGTTTGGAAAAATGGATGGGGAGCAATCAATAATGAAACTGGAACAGAGAACAACAATTATCTTAAAATTAGAAACAATAATCTTACAATGACTTGGTGGCAGACAATTACTGCTGTGAAAGGAAGTCAAGAAAAATATACCAGATTATATGAAAACGGTACTTTGAGCAAGTATTATCTTGCTTTTATGAATGGAAAATTTACAGGAACAATGTATGCAGAATATGGGGATATAACAATTGCAAAGGTTGGTAATGATTATGCAGCCCCAGAGACAGATTCAGGTACAAACAGTTCGGTAGGAGCTGTCTATACAGGGAAAATAACATCGCTTCCGTTGGGATTTTATAGTGTATGTCTGCAAGGATCGGATAATCAGCTCAGTGGTTTATCAGGAGTGACTTACACAATCTATGATAATACTGGAAATATTGTGGGTAGTATAACAACTACAGATGATATGCATGTTGATATATCATCGTTACAGTTGCCTTCTGGCAGTTATACAATGAAAATGACAAATGTTCCAGATGGATATGTATGTGACAATGAAATTTGGAAATTTGAAATAAGTAGTGATTCAAAGAAATTGAGTTTAAAAACAATTGAAGGGAAAATGACAGGAATTCTACTTGTGAATTCTGAAGCAGATTTACAGATGGATAAAACAGCTTCTGTAAAAAATTATGAAGATAGAGTCTATCAAGTGGATTTAAATGCACATTCTAACTTAAAAACTCTAGAGATGGAAAACCTAAGCATTAATTTTGTTGTAGATCAATCTAATTCAATGCTATTTCCAGCTGGATTGAAAGAAGCAAGTGGACAAGTCGTCGTGAAGGGGTCTGATAAGAGTTTTAAAGGAACTGTGAGTGGCCTAGACAAAAACCAAGTATATTATATAGTTACAGATGCAACATCGACTTCTACCATTTTTGCGATCTTTTATAAAAATGGGAATTGGTGGTATCAAGATGCTGCATATTATGCGAAAGCTTATTATCGTGGGCGCCAAGATATGATAAAAACATCGGACACAATTTATTTTCCTCATGAGAAAAACGTAACTAATTATGATCAAGCTACACATGGCGGGAAATTAGATAATTCAAGTAATTTATATGGTTCCACGCTAGTGTATGGAGTGAGTGGGACGATGCGCTACAAAGTGTACAAGGCGTCCGATAATTATAATCGTCTTCATTATTTAGAACAATCTTTAAATGATATGTTACAGATGCTAGCGGAGATAAATCCAAATGCAAGAGTAACGTTGGATTTATTTACTAGTCAATGGAATTCTCATATCACTGCAGTTCTAGGTGAAAATAATGGTTTGGAAACATTACTAAATGCAGTAGGAAATATCACGACAGATGGGGGAACAAGGCAGGATCTAGCATTGCAACATGTATATGAGACACATTTAAATACAACTTATAAGAATCGATATCTTGTATTGATCACAGATGGAGCACCTGTTGGTGGGACTAGTGTTGGAACAGCGACCGATACAGCAAATGCAAACGGAACCATATATGAAAAAATCAATTATTGGGCAAAACAGATTAAGAACAGAGGGATTACATTAGCTACAGTCGGGCTTAGTATGCAAGATGTAGAAAGTGGAAGCAAATCTATGCGTTATATAGCTACTGGAGGACCATCTACATCGACAATTGTAAGTGGTGATTATGGTGAATGGTGGTTCCAACCATCAAACAGTGCAAACCTAGTACCGATTCTTTGCAATTCTATTTTGGGACAGATTGTTAATGTAAAAACATTATCCTACAAAAATGAGGCTGTGATAGATTACATCAGTGATAGTTTCTATCCTGTAAATCCTAAGACAAATCAAGCGGTACAGAGCGGTACTAGGATTAATAAAGATGGTACGATTGCTACTTGGGGAAGCGGCAGTGGAACAATTATGCAGGATGAAAAAGGTGGCTGGTATGTACAATGGAATGGAGTTGATATTAGCTCATCCATGTGGAGTGGAAGAGTCTATATAAAGGCAAAAGAAGATTTTATTGGAGGAAATGCTATTTTAACCAATAAATCTGCAAAATTACTGCTTCAGGATGGTGGAGAATATGAGTATGTGAAACCAACGGTTAATGTGCATTTACTAGAAATGGATCAATTGAAAAGCGAGGTAACAGTCTACAAAGGAGATATCATCAATGAAAATGGAAATACACCTGAAAATAGTTTGCAATATTTTTTCAATCATGTAGAAATTCAAAAAGAATTCTCAGGGAAAGGAGATGTATTAAATAAAGTCGGTGCTACAGATGAAATAGGATGTTATTCAGATACATTTTCGATTCCTTATGCACTTGGCCGGGAAATCACATCAGACGAATGGGAAAAATTGAAAGACGGGGAAGAAATGGTGTTCCCTTATATTTACAATAATGCAGACGGAGAAGTGGGGGAATTCAGGCTAACGCTGGAAAAGAGTGCAGTTGGTGAACAGAGAGCTGATTATGGGGAGCATGAAGCTATAATAGCACTCGGAACAGAAGAAGCAATAGAAACATATACTCTGACAATTCAATATACAGCGTATAGGTTAGGTGGAAATAACAGACCGACCGAAAACGTACATAATGGTGCGACAGGACCGGGAATAGAAGTAGGATCTGTAGAATCTACGGATGTTTCAAGGGGTGCAGGAGTCGTGAAAAGTACAAATATTCATCAAGTGTATGCAATTGACGGGACGATTCGAGTATGGAAAGAGATTGATGCCAGTTTGAAGACAAGTCAGGATCAGGAATATGTATTTTCGTTATATCGAAAATCTGAGGAAAATGAGACTTTTTTAGAAAAAGTAGATGAACAGACCATTGTCGTGCCGGCAAACCAGCTGAAATCAACACAATATATTGAATTTAAAAATCTCTCCAGAGGAATTTATGAAATTGTAGAAAATACGTCGGATGATTATATCGTTGAAAAGATGCAGATTTTAGAAAATACAAATTGTTATAGTGAAGGAAACGAATCTACAAAAGTAACGTTTGTTCTTGGTAATGATTCAAATAATAAGAACGTAATAGGAAAACAAAATAATGTTATACATAGCACTTATATTGGAGCACCGAATGGAGTATTGGGAGAAGTAGTTATTACAAATAAAAAGCAAACTTATTCAACTGATATGCCAGTAAAAAAAGTCTGGAATGATGAGAGTGAACATTATAGAAGTCACGCTGTTTATGTCGCTCTTTTCAAGAATGATACATTAGTAACATCTACAGATGAAACAGGGGAAAGTATAGTACAGATATTGAAATTAGACCAAGAAAATCAGTGGAGAGGAAGTTTTCAGATTCCTCTTGTGAATAAAAACGATAAGGAAAGTCCGAAACAATATTCCATACGAGAACTGAAAAAAGTAAAAATAAAACCAGATACGGGAAGCCAGAAGGCACTTTTGGTTAATGATAATTGTGTAATTTATTTTGAAATGGAAGATCTTTTAGAAAATGGAGATTTGATAAATGTTGGCGAAACAACGTATCAAGTTTCATATAGCAAAGAAGTAAATGAAGAAAAAGATGTATTAATAGTAAAAAATGCTGTGGCATATGAATTACCGAATGCTGGTGGAGTAGGAAGATTACCGTTTATAATGAGCGGCTTGCTTTTGATAGCAGGAAGCTTGTTATGTGGATATAGTATGAGGCACAGGTGGGAAAGGAGGAACAGATAAAATCTGTACCTTTTGTGCGCGAAATCTGTTGCGTCAATATTGTATTCAAAATATATTTATCAAATTATGAAAAGAGAGGAAGTACATATGAAACAAATGAAAAAAACAATGGCATTGTTATTAAGTCTTGCTATGATGCTTACAATGGGAGTTACATCCTTAGCAGCAAATAAGACAACAACATTAACAATTGCAA
>CAYTRJ010000119.1:0-5780 GCA_964440185.1 uncultured Faecalimonas sp.
ATATTCCAGAAACAAAAATTGAACTTCTTGTTTCAAATGAAGTATTAGAAGAAAGAAGAAGAAACTGGAAACCTCGTGAACCAAAAGTAACAACAGGATATTTAGCAAGATATGCATCTATGGTTACATCAGGAAATCGAGGAGCTGTTTTAGAAATACCAAGATAAGAAGAGGAGAGAGAGGATGCAGTTAACAGGAGCAGAAATTGTAATTGAATGTTTAAAAGAACAGGGTGTAGATACCGTATTTGGTTATCCAGGAGGAGCTATATTAAATGTATATGATGAATTATATAAACACAGCGATGAGATTACACATATTTTAACATCCCATGAACAGGGAGCTTCTCATGCAGCAGATGGGTATGCGAGAGCTACTGGAAAAGTAGGCGTTTGCTTTGCAACCAGTGGACCAGGAGCGACGAATCTTGTAACTGGAATTGCAACAGCATATATGGATTCGATTCCGGTTGTTGCTATTACATGTAACGTAGGAGTCTCTCTGCTAGGAAAAGATAGTTTTCAGGAAATTGATATTGCAGGAATTACAATGCCGATCACAAAACACAATTACATTTTAAAAGATGTTACAAAATTAGCAGAAACTATCCGAAAAGCTTTTGAAATCGCAAGAACAGGACGACCAGGCCCAGTGCTAATTGATATTCCAAAAGATGTTACAGCAAATATATGTGAATATGAACAACAGCATATTGATACAGAGAATATTGTACATAAACCGGTGGATCTAGATGAGATCGAAGTTGCACTAAAAATGATTAAAAAAGCGAAGAAACCATTTGTGTTTGTAGGTGGCGGAGCCGTTTTATCAGGAGCAAGCGAATCTTTGACCGAATTTGCGCATAAATTAGATGCACCAGTAACAGATTCACTTATGGGAAAAGGAGCATTTCCAGGAACAGATGAGCTTTATACAGGTATGCTTGGAATGCATGGAACAAAACCATCCAATTATGGAGTAAGTCAATGTGATCTGCTTGTTGTAATTGGTGCTCGCTTTAGTGATCGTGTTACAGGAAATGCAAAGAAATTTGCAAAACATGCAAAAATATTACAGATTGATATTGACCCAGCTGAAATTGATAAGAACGTGATAACAGATGCCAGCATTACAGGAGATGTGAATGCGGTACTTCAAATATTAAATAGCAAATTGGAACAACAGAAACATCCAGAATGGATTGAACAAATTGCAGAATATAAGGAAAAATATCCACTTACATATCATCCGGATGTACTTACAGGACCATATGTAGTTGAAGAAATTTACAGACAGACAAATGGAGAAGCTGTAATTTCTACAGAAGTTGGTCAAAATCAAATGTGGGCAGCTCAGTTCTACAAATATACAAAACCAAGAACACTTTTGACATCAGGAGGTCTTGGAACAATGGGGTATGGATTGGGAGCTTCTATTGGAGCAAAAATGGGAGTTCCAGATAAAACAGTTGTAAACATTGCAGGAGACGGCTGTTTTCGAATGAATATGAATGAGATTGCAACAGCTGCAAGATATAATATTCCAATCATTCAAGTTGTATTGAATAATCATGTGCTAGGAATGGTGAGACAGTGGCAGACATTATTTTATGACAAACGTTATTCAGCGACTGTTCTAAACGATGCAGTTGATTTTGTAAAATTAGCAGAAGCAATGGGAGCTGTAGGTATGCGTGCATCCTCAAGAGAGGAATTTCAAGAAGTATTTAAAAAAGCGCTTACTTTAGGAAGACCTGTTGTAATAGATTGTCAGATTGACAGTGATGAAAAAGTTTGGCCAATGGTTGCACCAGGTGCAGCAATTAGCGAAGCATTTAGTGAGGAAGACTTAAAATAATATAAAGGAGGAATAGGCTATGAGTAGAGTGTATAATTTTTCAGCAGGACCAGCAGTGTTACCGGAGGTTGTACTTCGTTCGGCAGCAGAAGAAATGTTAGATTACAAAGGGACTGGAATGTCGGTTATGGAGATGAGTCACCGTTCCAAAGCATATGAAGAAATTATTCAGACAGCAGAGGCAGATTTACGAGAACTCATGCATATTCCGGACAACTACAAAGTGTTGTTCTTGCAGGGCGGTGCTTCACAGCAATTTGCTATGATTCCTATGAATCTAATGAAAAATAAGGTGGCAGATTATATTGTCACAGGACAATGGGCAAAAAAAGCATACCAAGAAGCATTGAAATATGGAAAGGCAAATAAAATTGCATCTTCAGAAGACAAGACATTTTCTTATATTCCGGATTGCTCTGATCTGCCAATTTCAGAAGATGCAGATTATGTTTATATTTGTGAGAATAATACTATTTATGGTACAAAATTCAAAGAGCTGCCAAATACAAAAGGAAAAACATTGGTAGCAGATGTATCTTCTTGTTTTTTATCAGAACCAGTAGATGTAAGTAAATATGGAATTATTTATGGCGGTGTACAAAAAAATATTGGACCAGCGGGGGTTGTAATTGTAATTATCCGTGAGGATCTGATTACAGAAGATGTATTGGAAGGGACTCCAACAATGCTTCAATACAAAATCCATGCTGATGCAAAATCGCTTTATAATACACCACCAGCGTATGGTATTTATATTTGTGGAAAAGTGTTCCAATGGATTAAAAAAATGGGTGGCTTGGAAGCAATGAAAGTTCGTAATGAAGAAAAAGCAAAGATTCTCTATGATTTCTTAGATGAGAGTAAACTATTTAAAGGAACTGTGGAAAAGAAAGACAGGTCCCTTATGAATGTACCATTTATTACAGGGAATGATGAATTAGATGCAAAATTTGTAAAAGAAGCAAAAGAAGCAGGACTGGAAAACCTAAAAGGTCACAGAAGTGTAGGAGGTATGCGAGCTAGTATCTACAACGCAATGCCAATAGAAGGTGTGAAAGCTCTTGTCGCATTTATGAAAAAATTTGAAGAGGAGAATCTATAGTATGTATCAATATCATTGCATGAATCCAATTGCAGAAGTTGGAACAACTTTATTTACTGATGAATATCAAATTACTGAAAATGCAGAACAGGCAGATGCGATTCTTGTGAGAAGTAGCGCAATGCATGATATGGCATTTGGAAAAGAGTTAAAAGCAATTGCACGAGCAGGAGCAGGCGTAAATAATATTCCATTAGAACGCTGCGCAGAAGAAGGAATTGTTGTTTTTAATACACCTGGTGCAAATGCAAATGGTGTAAAAGAATTAGTGTTAGCGGGAATGCTTCTTGCATCAAGAGATATTGTTGGAGGAATCGAATGGGTAAAAGACCATAAAGAGGATGCTGACATTGCGAAAGCGACGGAAAAAGCCAAAAAAGCTTTTGCAGGATGCGAACTGGAAGGAAAGAAACTAGGAGTAATCGGACTTGGTGCAATTGGTGTGTTGGTGGCAAATACAGCAGCACATTTAGGACTAGAGGTATATGGCTACGATCCATATATGTCAGTAGATGCAGCATGGAGATTATCTCGCCATATCAATCATGCAAAATCAGTGGAAGAGTTATATGAAAATTGTGACTATATCACGATTCATGTACCAGCACTTGAAAGTACAAAAGGTATGATTGATGAGAAAGCTATTTCGCTTATGAAAGATAATGTGGTTATTTTGAATTTTGCGAGAGACGTATTGGTAAATGATGAAGATATGAAGGCGGCTCTAAAGGCAAATAAAGTAAAGAAATACGTGACGGATTTTCCAAATCAAGCAATTTCGGGAATAGAAGGAGCAATAGTGATTCCCCATCTTGGTGCATCAACAGAAGAATCAGAAGATAATTGTGCAAAGATGGCAGTGAAAGAAGTACGCGATTTCTTAGAAAATGGAAATATTCGTCATTCAGTAAACTATCCAGATTGTGATATGGGATATCGTGGAAATCATACACGTGTGACAATCTTACATCGAAATGTACCAAATATGATTGGACAATTTTCTGCAATTTTAGCAGAAGAAGGTATGAATATTGCAAATATGACAAACAAAAGTAAAAATGCATATGCGTACACAATGATCGACTTGGAAAATACTGTTTCGTCAGATGTTACAGAAAAGTTAAAGCAAGTTAAAGAAGTTTTAAGAGTTCGTGTTATTGCATAACTAGAAAAAGTATCATATAATAATGCTCGGAAAAAATTATTATAAGGATACGAATGAAATGAAATATATAGATAAAACAAAAATAGTAGGGCTTATAATGATTATAGCGCTACTATTTTTTTGTGCATGGCGTGGAATCGAGTATAGAAATATACCTGTGATAAGTTTATCAATTGAAGATGTCACAGTTAGACAGGATGAAATGCTACCAGAGTTCCAAGTGACAGCAGACTACGAACAGAAAGATGCAATTCAAGAAGTAGAAAAGTTAGCAGAAGAACTGAATCAAGGAAAAGGTTATACAATTGTGCAGAATGCAGATATATCTGCTGAAGGAAATTACGCATTAGAAATTGAACTAGAGGATGCATTACAAAAACAGTTGATTACGAAATGGCGTAACAAATTACGTGTGGAAGTGGAAAATGGAAGTATCAATGTGTTAAACAAGTATGGGGATTGGGAAGATAAGAAATTCTTAAAAGTAGATGGAAGCTATGCATCTGGATGGAATTGCTTCGGAAATGATACATATTATTTTGACGAAGATGGAAACTGTGTAACAGGAAAACAAGAGATTGCAGGCAGAACATATTATTTTGAAAAAGATGGAAAGTTCGATGAACAAAAAAACAGTATCAATCCTGCAAAGCCAATGCTTGCACTTACATTTGATGATGGACCTGGAAAATATACAGAAACCTTGTTGGAACAATTGGAAACTTTCGATGCAAGAGCTACTTTTTTCTTGCTTGGAATCCAAGTGGAGCAATTTCCGGAAGCAGTTCAGAAAATGAAGGAAATTGGATGTGAATTAGGAAATCATACGACCAATCATAGAAATTTGACAAAGATAACGCCGGAAGAGATTCAATTGGAATTGGAAGGAACGAATCAAGCACTGGAACAAATTATTGGGCAAAAAACAACTATAATCAGACCACCATATGGAGCAATCAATGATTCAGTGAAAGCGGTATTAGATACTCCTTATGTGTTATGGGATGTAGACACTTTAGACTGGAAATATAAGGATGCTGCATACGTAAGAGATTATGTGTTGTCGCAAGCAAAAGATGGTCAGATCATTTTGATGCATGATATATATGAAACAACAGTACAGGCAATGTCAGAAGTGATACCACAGTTAGTAGAAGAAGGATATCAGCTGGTAACGGTAAGTGAGTTGATGAATGTTAAAGGTGTTACCTGTCAAAGATTTTAGAAAAAAAGAAATCCCCGCAAATGCCAATGTCTTAGCTTTGTGACATTGCAGCAAATGCGGGGAAATTTTTATTCAAACTTTTTATTATGTCTATCCAATAATGCATGAATTTTTTCTGTTGGATTTAGTACACGTCCAATTGGAAAATCATGATTTAATGAATCTATGATAAGTGCAAGAAATTTACTCATATCAGCACACGCAAAGTATGGTTTTTCATATAGGTCTTCTGGAAGATAAGTAAGATTTGTTGTGATAATACGATCAATAAATCCATCTTCGTAGAACTTATCAAATTTTGCTAAACCATCTGTGAATAAACCAAATGTAGTAAATACAAATACACGATTTGCGCCACGTTCTTTAATTTGCTTCGCAACATCTAACATACTTTCACCGGAAGAAATCATGTCATCGACGATGATCACGGT
>CAYTRJ010000120.1:0-5702 GCA_964440185.1 uncultured Faecalimonas sp.
GCTATAATTGCGTACATATGGCACCTCCTATTTATCATTACTCGCCAACTTCGGTGTCTACACGCTATTGTGTAGCGCTTATCTACCTCGCTGTGCGGCATACTCATAGAATATAACATCAAGACCAGATTTTGTCAATACTTTTTTAAATATTTGTTGTAACAAAAATATCATAAATTGCTTTGATCGCATTTTCAAAGTCATGATTGCGTACACCGATTACAATATTCAATTCACTTGAGCCTTGATCGATCATTTTTACGTTTACATGAGCATGTGAAAGTGCTGCAAAAATACGACCTGCTGTTCCACGTTTTGCACGCATTCCACGTCCTACGACTGCAATCAATGCAAGGTCTGATTCTAATTCAATTGAATCTGGTTGTACTGCTTGATGGATTCCTGCCAATACTTTTTGCTCTTTTTCTTCAAATTCTGCCTGGTGAACAAAAATAGTCATGGTATCAATCCCTGAAGGCATGTGTTCGATAGAAATGCCATTATCTTCAAATACACCCAAAACTTTTCGGCAAAATCCAATTTCTGAATTCATCATTGCTTTTTCAATTGTAATAGAGGCAAACCCTTGCTTTCCTGCAATCCCTGTGATCGTATATTTTGGGTGTCTGCAAGTTGCTTCTACGATCAATGTACCTTTATCATGTGGTGCATTTGTATTGCGGATATTAATTGGAATTCCTTCCTTGCGGATTGGAAAGATTGCGTCTTCATGGAGTACTGTAGCTCCCATGTAAGACAATTCTCGCAATTCTTTGTATGTAATTGCTTCAATCGTTTTAGGATTTGAAATGATACGTGGATCTGCTACCATACATCCTGATACGTCTGTCCAGTTTTCATACATATCTGCTTGCACTGCTTTTGCTACAATAGAACCTGTTAAATCAGAACCACCTCTTGAAAAAGTTTTGATCGTTCCATCTGGCATTGCACCGTAAAATCCTGGAATAACTGCTCGTTCTGTTTTTTCTAAACGTTGACTCATAATTTGATTTGTCATTTCTGCATCAAAATGTCCTTCTTCGTCAAAGAAAATCACTTCTGCTGCATCCACAAAATCATATCCTAAATAGGCCGCCATAATAATTCCATTAAGATATTCTCCACGAGAGGCTGCATAATCACGCCCTACTTTTTTTCCAAAGTTTTCACGAATCGTCGCAAATTCTTTATCTAAAGATAAATCTAACTCAAGTCCTTCAATAATTTCTTGGTATCTTGCTTGAATTTCATCTAAAAGAGAGACGAATTTCTTTTCCTTCATTGCCGCGCCATAACATTTGTATAGCATATCCGTTACTTTTACATCCTCTGAAAATCGTTTCCCTGGGGCAGATGGCACCACATATCTTCTGCTTTCCTCTGCACGGATAATTTCTCCTACTTTTTTAAACTGCTCAGCACTGGCAAGTGAGCTTCCTCCAAATTTTACTACCTTCTTCATTTGCGTTTCCTCCTAGAAATTGTTTCTAATTTTTGTTTCATGAAATGGCTTTCTGACCTTTTTACGTGTTATTTCCACAAGGTGTAGCTTTGTAATATCAACTAATGTAGTCGCAATTGGATCTTTTTTTAGTTCCTTACGGAACGTCTCCAATAAAGCATCTGTCATTTCCTGTTTTGCTAAATTGATAAAATCAACAATAATAATACCTGAAAGATTTCTTAAACGAATCTGTTTTGCTGTCTCCATGGCAGCTTCCAGATTGATCTTAAATCGTGTCTCTTCCAAGTCTTTTTTGTTCACACATTTCCCTGTGTTAACATCAACAACTGTTAATGCTTCTGTCGGTTGAATCACAAGATATGCTCCCGATTTCAACCAGACACGTTCACTAAGTGCATTTTCGATATGTTTTTCAAGAGAATAAAGTTTATGCAGCGGAAGCAATTTATCTTCGTATAAGCAAAGTTTATCCAAATCTTCTGGATGATGCTTAACAAGATAATTCTTCACTTCCTCATAAATGGCTTTATCCTCCACAATAATATCGGTTAATCCTTCTTGGTAAATGTTCGTTATCTCTGTCAAATATTGTTTTGGAGCAGATTTGAGACAGGAGTAGCAAACTCGAGTTGCACTCATCGCTTTTATATCTTCGTACTCTGCAATCAATTGTTCTAATTCTCGACAGATCATTTCATCCGATGCATCTTTTGCATTGGTTCGCACAATAAATCCATACTCTTTCGAAACATATGGCTCCACAATTTTTTGCAGTCTTTCTCGCGCTTCATAACCAATTTTTGAAGACACCCCAACTCGCGTATCACCTAAAGTAAGAATAGCAAATTTCCCCGTAAAATTTAATTTACTACTAACCGTTGGTGCCTTTGTTTTTACCGCTTCTCTCGAAACCTGTACCAAAAGTTCATCACCGACACATAGTGGTTTTTTCCCGATTTTATTTGTAAATATAGGGGATGCATTCTCATTTAAGGTATAGTAGCATTCAATGCCTTTACCAATCTCAATAAAAGCTGCTCCTATATTTTTTACTATATTTTTCACCTTTCCAACATAAATGTTACCAAGTCGAATGTGATCTTCCTGACAGTCATCTGTACAATGCAATTCGACAATCTCAGCATTTTCCTGAATGGCAGTCAAAATCTGTTGTTCCAGTTTCGTAATAATCAGTTTTCGATTCATCTATGACACCTGATCCAAACCTACTAAAATTCTATCTTCCTCTGTTCCAACATTTGCATATACTTCTAAACGATGGTGCGCAAATGTAATTGTATCTAAGTCAACACCAATATACTGTGCAAAAGCTTGCATTACCAATTCTGGCTTCAAGTTTTCTACGCTTCCTGTAGCAACTTGCATATAAAGGCTATCATCTTGCACTTCAACTTTATAGATCATCGGCTTGATATCTACTTCTTTTTCACTCTTCTTTGTCTTCTTCACAATTAGAATTTGTGGCTGTTCCATAAAACCTACTACTTTTTCTTTCCAGTCTTCTGGAAATGCACCTGATTTTACTGAAGATAAGTAAGATGCTGCCGCAACAATAGACATCCCTGTTTTTTTCTTGTCGTCAGAAATCGGAACCATATTTACGATTTCAATCCCTTCTACCACGACTTGATTCATACGGTCTACTGCTGCCTTCATATCGATTTCTTCTGTTAATTCAATGTCAAAATATTCTCCATCGCTTGTCACACCTACTCCGAGCGGATTTGCGAAAGACATGACCATATGAGGACTAAATCCTCCTGTAAATGCGATTGGAATATCTGCACGTCTCATAACCTTTTGAAAAAAACGCATCACATCCAAATGTCCGATGAATTTCATCACTCCATATTTACGAAATTTAATTCTTACCTTCAAAACATACACCTCCTCCGTAAATTGCAGCACCGCATCCAGAACATTGCATACGGCAGTTTGGTGTTACCTTTTCTGCGAGAGCATTTTCCCATTCTCTCTTTAAGAATTTCTTTGATACACCAATATTGATAAAATCCCATGGTAAAATTTCATCCAGATCACGTTCTCTTAAATTATAGAACGCAATACTCAATCCTGTATTTTCAAATGCTTGCATCCAAAGGTCATTGTTAAAATGTTCTCCCCATGAATCGTAAATACATCCAAGATTATATGCTTCTAATAATACTTTTGAAACACGTCTGTCTCCACGTGCAAACACACCTTCTAATACCGTAATATCAGCTTCATGCCAATTATATTTCAAGCTCTTATGATTTAATTGTGCTTTCATTTCATGATTCACGATATGTGCTTTTCCGATATAGTCTTCTTTGTTGCACATCTTTGCCCACTGAAATGGAGTAAATGGCTTTGGAATAAAGAAGGATGTACTCGCTACAATCTGACATTTTCCATTTCTTTGATCTTTTGGAATTTCATAATAACGTCTTGCCACTTTATCTGCTAAATGTGCAATCGCTTTCATATCTTCTTCCGTTTCTGTTGGAAGTCCTAGCATAAAATATAGTTTTACACGATTCCAACCACCTTCAAATGCTTGTCCTGCACCTTCTAAAATAATTTCTTCTGTTAACCCTTTATTAATAACATTGCGAAGTCTTTGTGAACCTGCTTCTGGAGCAAATGTCAAGCTGCTCTTGCGAACATCCTGCACTTTACTCATAACATCTAATGAGAATGCATCAATACGAAGGGATGGAAGGGAAATATTGATTCCTTTTCCCTTAAATTCTTCGATCAAGAAAGTAACTAATTCTTGTAATTTGGAATAATCACTAGAGCTTAATGAAGAAAGGGAAATTTCTTCATGTCCTGTATTCTTAAGCATCTTGTATGCATACTCTTTCAGCATTTCTACATCACGTTCCCTTGTTGGACGGTATAACATCCCCGCTTGACAGAAACGGCATCCACGAATGCAGCCTCTTTGAATTTCCAGTACAACACGGTCTTGTGTCGCTTTAATAAATGGAACAACTGGCTTTTCAGGATAATATGTGTTTGATACATCAAGAACCATTTGCTTTTCAATCACTGTTTTTGCATGTTCATTATTTGGCCCAAAAGATGCAATTGTACCATCTTCGTTATAAGTTACATCATAGAACGCAGGCACATAAAGACCTGGAAGTTCTGCTGCCATTTCTAAAAATGCTTTTCTTGGCTTTCCTGATGCTTTCCATTCTTTGTATTTGTCCATCAATTCATAGTAAACCGTTTCTCCTTCACCAATATAAAAGATGTCAAAGAAATCTGCTAATGGTTCTGGGTTATAGGTACATGGACCTCCTCCAATTACAAATGGGTGTTCCTCTGTTCTGTCTTTTGCAAAAAGTGGAATCTGTGCCAAATCTAAAATTTGCAAAATATTTGTGTAACACATTTCATATTGGATCGTTACACCAACAAAGTCAAAATCTTTGATTGGATCTTGTGATTCCAATGCAAATAGCGGGATTTTTTCTTCTCGCATAATCTTATCTAAATCTGTCCATGGTGAATATACACGTTCGCACCAAATATCATCTCTTCGGTTAAACATATCGTATAGAATTTGAATTCCTAAATGTGACATTCCGATTTCATAAACATCTGGAAAACACATTGCAAATCGGATATCTATTTTTTCTTTGTCTTTCATTACAGAATTCACTTCATTCCCGATATATCTTGCAGGTTTATCAACCTTCATTAAGATTTCATCACTTAAAGCTAATTTTCTCATATTTCTCTCTTTCTATCTTATATGATTAAGATTATAAGTTACTTTTTCATACAATCTATAAAATTTTACCACAAATCGCATAAGCTTACTAGATTTAAATTAAAAATCGGCAAGATTTCTCTTGCCGACCATTTTTATGCTTCTTCTAATTTTTCACGAATTGCTTTAATAAATCCTTCTGAATTTAAAACAGTTACATCTTTGAGCGATGTGATCAACGCTAAATCTTTTGTCATTTTACCACTTTCAATCGTTGCAATCGTTGCTGCTTCCAATCTATCGGCAAATTCCATTAATTCTGTATTTCCATCCAATTCTCCTCGTTTACGCAATGCTCCTGTCCATGCAAAGATTGTCGCTACAGAGTTTGTAGAAGTTTCTTCTCCTTTTAGATGTTTGTAATAATGGCGTTGTACTGTTCCATGTGCTGCCTCATATTCATAGTATCCTGCTGGTGAGACTAAAACAGATGTCATCATAGCAAGA
>CAYTRJ010000121.1:0-5545 GCA_964440185.1 uncultured Faecalimonas sp.
GATATGTGGATTCGCACGTCCTGCACGGATTGTAGCTAACTCTGCTTCTAAAGCATGTTGTGTTTTTTGCATCTTTGTATCATATACTTGATTTCTCTCGTTCATATTTTTATCCTCCAATTAAATTTTATCATTATACAGTTACTTTTGTTCCTGTAAATGTTCCTTTCATTGTCTCAACAATACTATTTTCTTCATTCAATCCAAATACTAACATTGGCATCTTGTTTTCCATGCAAAGAATCGATGCTGCGAGATCTACTGCTGCAAGACGTTTATCAATTGTTTCTTGAATAGAAATCTCATCATATTTTTTCGCTTCTGGATTCAGCTTTGGATCGCTGTCATAAATTCCATCAATTGCTTTTGCTAATAGCATTGCATCTGCTTCGATTTCAATTGCTCGAAGTACAGCACCTGTGTCTGTTGAAAAATAAGGATGTCCAGTTCCACCTGCGAAGAAAATAACTTTTCCTTCATTTAACGCTTCAACTGCTGCATCTTTTGAAAATAAACTTGTAAATGCACCACATGTAAATGGTGTAAAGATCTCTGTTTTCATTCCTACATGTCTGAAAATATCAGACACATAAATACAGTTCATTACAGTTGCAAGCATGCCGATTTGATCTGCTTTTGTTCGATCAATTGTCTCACTTGTTCTTCCACGCCAGAAGTTTCCTCCGCCTGTCACAATTGCAACTTGAATACCATCATCCACTAACTCTTTTACTTGTTTTGCAACTCCGATACATGTTGCTTCATCAAATCCAGTTTTTTTATCTCCAGCAAGGGCTTCCCCACTGAGTTTTAATAGTACACGTTTCATAAAACTTACTCCTTAATAATTGTTCAATTATGTCAACTCATTATAGCATAAAGCTATTTGAAATCACACCTATTTTTTCGGACTTTTATATTTTTTTCATTTTTATTTATACTTTAAACATATTAATTTTTCTCAAATCATGATACTATGGCTCCAGAGGTGATAAACATGAAAGAAAAATTACAAAGATTTATGGTCGGAAGATATGGTGTTGACGATTTTTCCAAATTTTTACTAGGAACTGCACTTGCACTATGTATTTTAGATATATTTATAGATAATGTAATCTTAAATTCCTGGTTTTTCGTAATTATAATTTACGCATATTTTCGTATTTTCTCTAAGAACACAATGAAGCGTTATCAAGAAAATCTTAAATTCTTACAGATTAAAAACAAAGTGTTATCAAAATGGAATTCTGAAAAATCCATTATGAAACAACGAAAGACACATCATATTTACAAGTGTCCAACTTGTCAACAAAAAATCCGTATTCCAAAAGGAAAGGGACGCATTTGCATTACTTGTCCAAAATGTAAGACTGAATTTACAAAAATAAGCTAGAAGCCTTTTTGCTTCTGCTTATTTTTCGTCCTTATCTGGGTATAAAATATCATAATTTACTGTATGGTAGAATCCACTTCGGATAGCATCGTAGTCTTTTGGATATTTTTTCATAAGATACATCATCTTTGTCACAGCCGATTCGAAGGTCATATCATATGTTTCTATTAGATTGAAGTCTTTCTTTACTTTTTGTCCAACTTCATATACTTCCATATTGCTTCCTTCGTTCATAACTTGTGTAGATATGACTACTAACTTTCCTTCAGAAATAAATCGTTTCATCTGTTCATAGAAAGCATCTTTTAAAGGTTCTGGAATGCCTCCCACCCCAAATCCTTCGATCATCAAACAATCATAGTGGGAAAACATATATTCTAGAAGTTCTGGTTTACTTCCCGGAATTAGTTTTAAAACTGCAATGCTGTCATGCAGCTCTTCTGTAAATTGAACAGGCTCCTTATAACGTACTTTTGGCAGATAACGGATGATTCGTTTTTCTTGAATCGTTGCTAATACTGGAAAATTTACACTTGAAAATGCATCATAACTATGTGCATGTGTTTTCTTTGCTCTTGTTCCTGCGATCACACATCCGTCAAATACAACCTGTACACCACTTGATTTATCATCACACACATAGCAAATGCTATCAATTAAATTTGTTTTTGCATCTGTGATGTCTAAACAGATTGGTTTTTGTGAACCAGTTAATACGATTGGCTTTGTGGAATTTTGGATCATATATGATAACGCCGCTGCAGTATATGCCATCGTGTCTGTCCCATGTAAGATAACAAAACCATCGTAAATATCATAATGTTCCCGGATTACTTTCACAATGCCGCACCAATGTTCTGGAGTCATATTGGTACTATCAATATTAAAAATTTGTAATGTATCTATATTGCAATATTTTTTCATAGATGGAATATATTCTAAAATATCATTTCCAACTAAACCTGGTACAAATCCATCTTCACCTTCTGTAGATGCGATCGTACCACCTGTACATAAAAGTAAAATTCTCTTTTTATCTTTCATAATTGTTTTATCCTCGTTTTCATTCAGTTCGACTTATATTTTACTCGATTCCTTTATAAGGCGCAACTGAAAATAGTTGTTGCATTTTCCATTTTTTGTGTTATTATAGTTAGGGTTATCTAACTCATTTTATGTAGAAAGGATTTATTATGATTCACATTCTTGAACACAGCATTTCGGACAGTATTACACTGATTCCTTTTTTATTTATTACTTATTTGATCATGGAATTTTTAGAAAAATCTGCTGGCGAGCAAGTAGAAATAGTTGTCAAAAAAGCAGGTAGATTTGGACCTGTCATTGGTGGAGTTGCAGGTTTATTGCCACAATGCGGATTTGCCGCCGCTGCTTCAAATCTTTACTCTGGCGGCATTATTACTGTTGGTACTTTACTTGCCATCTTTCTTTCCACATCCGACGAAATGCTTCCAATCTTGATTTCTTCTAATATTGGAGCAAAAACAATTACTCAGATTTTAATCATAAAGCTTGGAATTGCTGTTGTCTCTGGTTTCTTAGTTGATTTTATCTGGAAGCGAAAAAAGCAAGAGCAAAACATGCATATCCATGATTTTTGTGAACATGAACATTGTCATTGTGAACGTGGTATTTTCCGTTCTGCTATTGCACATACATTAAAAATCGCTATCTTCATCATGCTTATTACGTTCTTGTTAAATCTTCTTTTACATAATGATGGAGAAAAATTTATTGCTGATATCTTGAACAACAGACCTGTTCTTGGTCCAATCGTAGCTGGTATTGTTGGATTGATTCCAAACTGTGTTTCCTCTGTACTACTGACACAATTATATGTGGAACAGGCAATCAACTTCGGTACTATGATGGCCGGACTTCTTATTAACGCAGGTGTTGGACTTTTAGTTCTTCTCCGTATCAACATTAACCGAAAGGAAACATTTAAAATTATAGGTATTCTCTACACAATTGGTGTCGTAAGTGGTATTATCTTACAACTTTTTTAATAACAAAAAGCAGCCTTCTATGATGTATATCCAGAATTCTGGGTACATATCATCCAAAAGCTGCTTTTTTATTATTCATGTAATTCTAATGGCAGATCATCTGGATCTCTAAAAAACGTCATGCGTTTTCCTGTTAACTCGTCCAAGCGAATCGGTTCTGTCTCAATCCCTTTATCGTGTAGCCAAGCAACCGCTTCCTCAATATCATGCACGTAAAATGCAAGATGTCTTAAGCCACAAGCTTCTGGGTTTGTCACTCGCTTTGGTGGGTTTGTCATTCCAAAAATCTCTACTTCCACATTTCCTACTTGTAAATCCAACTTATAGTCGTTACGGCTCTCACGATATGTTTCTCGGATAATTGGAAGTTCCAACTGCTCTACATAAAATTTTTTTGTTTTTTCATAATCGGATGCAATGATTGCAACATGATGAACCTGATTTAAAAACATGCTTTTTCTCCTATACACAAATATCATCTAAAGAATATCGTATGATCTTTCCCAATGTGTCTAATGTCATTTCAACTTGTTTTCCTATTTTCCCACCACTGAAAAAGATGGTCGGATGTCTTTCAGCAGAAATGTCGATGGTCGTTTTAAAAAACTTCTTCATTCCAATAGGTGAACAACCACCATGAATATACCCTGTCAAAGGTAATAAATCTTTACTTTTGATCATCTCAATACTTTTTTCATCTACGCTTTTAGCCGCTTTTTTCAAATCCAGTTCTTTATGCACTGGCACCAAAAACACATAGTAATTCTTTGATTTTCCCATTGTCACCAATGTTTTAAATACCTGCTCTGGATTTTGACCTAAATATTCGGCCACTTCTACTCCACTGATCTTATCACTGTCACTGTAATCATGTATCTTATAACTTGCTTTCTTACTATCCAAAATACGCATTACATTTGTTTTCTTTTCCAATATAAACACTCCTTCATAGAAGCAAAAATCCTCCTAACAATACAAGTTTAGGAGGATTCTTCCGCTTATTATTCTTCTGTATTTTCTACAATTGCAATTGCAAGTTCATCTAATTGTTTTTGATCTACTCTTGTAGGTGCTTCTGTCATTAAGCAAGAAGCATCTTTTACTTTAGGGAATGCAATTACATCACGGATACTATCTTCTTTCGCCATAAGCATGATAAGACGATCCAATCCATATGCAAGTCCAGCGTGAGGTGGAACCCCATATTTGAATGCATTTAATAAGAATCCAAACTGTTCTTGTGCTTGTTCTTTTGTAAATCCAAGTACCTCAAACATCTTATTTTGAATTTCATTATTGAAGATACGTACACTACCTCCACCAAGTTCTGTACCATTTAACACAATATCGTATGCTTTCGCACGTACTTTACCTGGATCTGTATCTAGTAAATGTAAATCTTCTTCCATTGGCATTGTAAATGGATGATGCATTGCTGTATAACGATTTTGTTCGTCATTCCATTCAAGTAATGGGAATTCTGTTACCCATAAGAACTTATAGTCTCCTTTGTCTAAGATATCTAATTGACGAGCAATTTCAAGACGTAAGTTGCCAAGTACATCCCATACTACTTTATTCTTATCTGCTGCAAATAATAATAAGTCACCATTTTCCCCATCCATTGCTTTGATAAGTGCTGCCATCTCATCTTCTGACATAAATTTAGCAAATGAAGATTTGATTGTTCCATCTTCTTGAATTGCAACATATGCAAGACCTTTTGCTCCGAAATCTTTTGCAAAATCAACTAATTTATCAATTTTCTTACGTGGCATTGCACCTTGTCCTTTTGCATTGATACCACGAACACTTCCGCCATTTTCCAATGCACCTTTGAACACTACGAATTCACAATCTTTCACTGTTTCAGAAACATCTACTAATTCCATTCCAAAACGTGTATCAGGCTTATCAGAACCAAAACGATCCATCGCATCTTGCCATGTCATTCTTTCAATTGGAAGTGGTACTTCTACATCTAAGATTTCTTTGAATAATTTTGCTAATAATCTTTCATTTACTTCAATTACATCATCTACATCTACAAATGATAATTCCATATCAATTTGTGTAAATTCAGGTTGTCTGTCTGCTCTTAAGTCTTCATCACGGAAACATT
>CAYTRJ010000122.1:0-5505 GCA_964440185.1 uncultured Faecalimonas sp.
ACAGGCGAAGATGGACAAGCTGCAAAATGCAGGATATACAGAAGCGTTTTATAGTTTGGAGGATGGTGTCAGAGACTATGTGCAGGGATATCTGATGCAGAATTATAGATCGTTTTAATAAGCCTGATCACTATAATATGGAGGATGAAGATGATATTTTGGATAACGGCATGTGTATTATGTGTGTTCGTGTGTGTGATTGAGTTTGTAGTGATTCTGAAAGATGGCGGTATTGTATCCGGTTGGTATGCCAGTGCAAAGGATCTGGCTGCGCAGAAAGGCTGGTTGGCTGTGATCAGACCTGCGTTTTCTATGATTATCGGTAAGTGCAGGGATAACGGTAATAGTTCAACGGCTGCGAAGTATATGGATGAACAGATACATATTGCATTTTGCCCGATGGGTGGTCTTGGGGATTATATTATCAGTGCAAAGCTGCTTGAGGAACTGCTCACAATGGCAGAGTGCAAGATAGATGTGTTTTGCGACAAAATGAGTTTTGGTCAGGCGATTTATGGAAACAGGGAAAATGTTAGCTTGAAATCGCAGGTGGATTTTGAAAAAGACAGAAATCAATATGATCTGGGATTACTGGTAGAACATTTTGTGCATGTTAAGAATTACGAAAAAAAGCGACTTTCCCAACTGGCACCGAAACTGTATGAAAGTGTAGTTTATATCCGTGATCATTGGGATTCTTTGTATGTTCCTATACAAGAGCAGGCGTTTCGGGAAAGAATTCAATTTGAAAGATGTAGGGTGCTGGGATTGGATCGTTATACCGAGCTCCGTATGGGAAAAGCGTTTCGGATTGAGGATAAAGCAGTAAAAATTCCCATGCAGGAGACTTTTGAACAGTTGTGGGACAGCACGACAGAATCAAAAGCAGAATATATTACCATCAATTACGGATCGGATGTGATGCGCAAAAATCAAGTGCAGAATAAACAATGGACAAAAACACATTATGAGAAATTTGTTGAATTGCTGCATAAAGAGTATCCAGAAAAAAAGATATATCAGCTAGGAGCAGAAAATGCTGTCAGGATAAGAGGGTGTGATGAGTACCTTTTGGGAAGGGATATGGAATTAATAAAGTGGATATTGAAAAAATCGTCTTATCATGTAGATTGTGAAGGCGGTCTGGTTCATTTGGCAACACAGCTTGGAACCAGATGTGTAGTTTTGTTTGGTGTAACACCCATGCATATGTATGCCTATTTGCAGAATATCAATGTCAGATCGGAAAAGTGTGATTATTGTATGGGACTGCATAAGGATTGGGCATATTCCTGTCTGAGAGAGACTGATTGCCTGTGCATGAAGGATCTTACACCGGAACTGGTTATGGAAAGGATTAGGGTAGAAGAAAGAAAACAATGCGGTAACCGGAATGGAGGCAAATATGCTTAAACATCCATATGCAAACGATTATTATCAAGATATTCATGGAAGTCTTTATCAGTATGAAAAATTGTATCGTTTACAACCGAAGAGAACGGCATTTCGGATAGCAGTATGGAATTTGCTTTATCTGTTACGAAGAAGCGAAAAAAGGAATAGAGAATCCGAGAAGAAGCAACAGGAAATAGAACTGAATAAAAAGTGTATCAACATTGCATTTGTTTTAGCAGGGGGATATGGAGACTATTTGCTATTTGCCAACTGGCTGTGGTATTTTCGTGAAAAATATTGCAATAGATCTAGAATACGGATTTATATTGTTTATCATATAAATAGTGTGTCGGCCGTTTTTGATGACACTGTGTCGGATATTATTTTAATAAATGGAAAAGAAACGTATATTGCTGAGGATACATTTGATGTTACGTTTCGGTTTTGTGTATATCCAGAGTTGATACAGTTTAAGAAAAAGAAGATAAAGGCCGCGGAGAAATCATTGTATGAATATCTTTTGGCATGCGAAAAGTATAGAAGTGAGAATGAACTTTTCTTTGATAAACATCCGGCATTGGATGGAATGATGTCGGCAAGAAGCATTATTGGGGGGGCAAAGAGGATACAAGAGCCGGATTTGTATGGGTTGTTGGGAATAACGGAGGAGTATAAGCATAGAATTCATATTGCGGAAGATGAAGAAGAATATTTGCAAAAATTGGGATTGAAAAAAAAGAAATTTATAACGATACATCGAGGTTGGGATGGAACCAGTAGTAATAACGTAAAAGCATGGTCGCTGAAGGCATGTGGCGATTTGATTGCTGAGGTGAAAAATAATTTTGCAGATTATGAGATCGTATTGATCGGCACGGATGAAGGACAGGCACCTAAAGATTTGACAGGCTTAGATATGAATTTGATAGGCAAGACTTCTTTGGAACAGGTTAAGGTGTTGCTAAAAAATGCGTGGATTCATATCGATAACGAAGGTGGTATGGTTCATTTGCGGCATGCCTTGCATGGAGGAAAGTCCATAGTTTTATTTGGACCTACAGCATTGGAATTGTTTGGATATTCGGAAAATACTAATATTTCAGCCAACAATTGTGCATTGTTTTGTGAGTGGTTGACAAGTGATTGGCCAACATCATGTCCAAGATGTGATTCGGACGAAGTGCCATGTATGGACGCAATTACCACTACAATGGTTATTGATGCGTTGGAGAAATGCAGAGAATATAGTCTATAAAGGATAAAGAAGATGAAAAGAAATGTTTCAATAGATATCTGGCGTATGATTGCAACGATATTTGTAGTGGTGGGACACGTTTATTGTTTTGTGTATCAAGAGGAGTTTCAAAGAGCATATGGATATGATCAATTAACGTGTCATAACACAGCGGTAGATATATTTTTTATTCTTTCCGGTATGTTTCTTGCAACTCATATCTCTACAAAACTGAGCTTAGAATGTGAGAAAAGCAAGTTGTTTCAATCATATATAGCGTCACGTGTAAAAAGGTTGTTATTACCGATAGTGTTTAGTAGTGTGATGTATTTATTATATGATGCAATTTTGCGGGGGGGGGTACAAGTATCTGATGTTGAAAGTATTTGGCCAGGCTTCTTTTTCCTCGGTGGTATTAATGGGATAAACGGTAAAGGTTTTCAATGGTATGTCTGCGTATTGTTTTGGGTTTCTTTTTTATATGCCGGATTATTAATAGTCAATGAGCAAATGACAAAACTATTTATTATGCCGATCATATGTTTTTTTTGCATTTCCTATATGTATAATTCGTGGGGAAGCTTAATTCTTGGGTATAATCCTATTTTAGCGAATGGTGTATCAGCCGGTTTTTTGCGTGGATTGTTAGAAATGGCGATTGGGATTGAAGTGTATTATATAGCGGAAAAAATCCGTTTTATATTCCGAAGTGTCAGAATTAAAAAGGTATTGATAGGGTGCTGTGAAATTTTTTGTGTTTTTAGAATAGCGACATTTGCTTTTCGGCAGGGAAGCTATTCGGATTATCTGGTATTAATTTATTTTTCTATTTTAGTGATTATTTATTTAAAGCAGGAAGAAATAGTATGGAAGTTATTAGCAGATAGAAAATGGATACAAACAATTTCTGGAATATTTAACAGGAGCAGTCTGATCATTTATCTGATGGGAAATTTGTGGATTATGTTGGCATTGCGATTGTGGAAGAATCTACTCTGTATAAAACCGATCATTGTATACACTGTAATAACAATATTTGTGCTTATTATGGGCTTTATATCAAATTGTATATATCAGTATTTTGAAAAGATGATGAAAAAGATAATTTGTAGCATGATTGCGTGGAAATAAGCTTATATGGGAGTAGTAACAAGATGGGTGATGTGATTAAGAAAATAGGAGAGATCAGATTGGGGAATGCGTTGTTGGATGTGGAATTAAATCATTCGGCAAGAGGAACCGAGTTCCGTGACATTCACCTGCAAAATGATAAATTCCGTCTGGAAATTCCGGAAAATGAATTTTTGCAGATGGCATCATGTGTGCTGTTGGCGAAAAGACAATATGATGTTCTAAAGGGAAAAATAAAAGATGAGTAATTGTATTGAAGAAACAAATTATATCGAAGAAACAGTTGTTATGGAGTTCTTTGAACTGCTGAATCGGGAGCAAATCCGGTATGTACTGATCAAGAATATAAATGATGAATTACCTAAAAGGTTAAAGGACGGAAAAGACATTGATATTTTGGTGAAGTTATCGGATAGAAAAAAATTTACGGAAGTAATGTCGCAGAACGGATTTTTGAAACGGATTCAGCCGTTGGGGAAGGATAATGGATATCGTTTCGGCTACCAGCTTCCGGAATATCAGTTTTGGCAGAAAGGCGGTATACAACAGACTTTTTATATTGATGCCTGTTTTAAACTGATGTGTAAATCTCTGACACCAAGATACTGGGTGCCTCTTGATGAAATGATCAATGAGCGGATCTGGAATGAAAAGGTATGGGATGATCAACTACAGTGCTGGCGTGCGGATGAAAAAACTCTGTTAGTGTATCTGCTGGCGCGCAGTGTGTTTGATAAAAGAACTTTTTCAGAGACATATAGGATCGAAATTGATAAACGAAAAGAATTACTTAAGGATAAAGAAGTGCAGTCCATGCTGCAAACTATATTTTATAAATATACAAAAACAATTATCCAATATGTATTGGAAAGCAAATATGAAATCATCATACCTAATTATTTGAAGTATACAGAATATTAAGGAGCAGATTTATGATCAATCCCGGAGTTATTACATTGGCGTCTTTAAATGCAACGGAGCGAGTATGTTTTCCGTATCGATTTGAAATCGAAGATAATATAGGTGAAGCGATACATATCCATTATAAAGATATACGTCTTGACCTGACGACGAAGGAATTTGAAACATTGGCCCTGTCAATGGCGGAAATAATAGATCGGATTGTTGATGTAGAGGGATTTGCATGTAAAGATTTTGATCCGGTAGTGTTGGTGGGGATCAGTGGTGGTCTGCCGAAATTAAAGAAAATTGAATACAGGGATCTGTTTTTGGAGGATATACAGGTGGATACTTATGACGAGGACGGAAATCCCATTTATGCCGGTTTGGAGTATTCGCGTGTTGTAAAGGCGCTAAATGGGATTTGCAGGGAAAATGATGATCATTTGGTGCAGTTAAACCATTATAAAAACGGAAGCGTAGAGCGAATGACGAATCAGGAGCGAGTATTGTTTAATCTTGAACGGATCAGAAAATATGGCTATCCGGTGGGGAATGAGTATATTGGTGTTGATGCTCAAAACCGGATATGGGATGGGCAGCATCGGGCGGCATGTCTGTATTATTTGTATGGAAATATTAAAGTTCGTGTCCGACAGCTTTTTTATGATGACACGGACGAGTATCTTAGAAATATAAAGAGCCGTCAGGATGATTATGAATATGAATTATATATTCAGGAAAAACAAGATGAAATGGAAATGAAGAAGGATGAAACGGAGGTGGTGGGATAAATTAGATTGTCAGATAAGGTGTTAGTTTATGTGTTCCGTTATTTTTGTCCG
>CAYTRJ010000123.1:0-5504 GCA_964440185.1 uncultured Faecalimonas sp.
TCATACAGGTAAATCCACAAATCTACAATTGTGAGGTCACTTCATATTGTCTCCTACTCGAACTTATTATAACAACATTTTTTATATGCGTCATTAAAATTTCGACAATTTTCACTCAATAATCTTTGCTAGAGGGGCACCTTACATTGATTAACTTTCTTGAATATTATGAAAATCGAGTTCTTTTAAATAACCTTGTTCATCATACACATAATCCCTCATATAATTGGATTTTTCTTGCACCATATGTGCTGTTACAATTTGCATAGGGCTTGCCGGATAGTCATCTAATTTCATACTAACGCCAAAATGCTCATACATCTCCAATTCGATGTACATTTCTTGAAATAGTTCTTCGCTCATGCATTTTCCTCCGTCTCTTTTGTAACTATGGCATTGATAATTTTATTCCGACCATTTGTGCATGTGATATATTACAAATTATCTCCGCTAACAAGAAGATAGATCTAAATTATTTTGAATCTTAATTTGGAAATAAATGATTCGATTAAATCTTGTGATTTGATTTTTGATAATAAATTGAATTGATATTAGATTTAAACATACTAATAATATTGCTTACATTGAGAACTTTAGAATGAGTAATTGATAATACGTCCCTCCTTACATAAATTACATAGCTACGTGACATACTATCTTCTTGTATTACTATTATATAGTCATATTTTTCCACTTTTCAAGCACTATTTTGTTAATATCTTCACATTTCCTCTAAATCCTTATAATTCAAGCTCTTCAGAACTTGTCCACAATATTATCCACGTATTTTCAACAGCTTTTCCACAGAGTTATCCACATTTTCCACATTCTGTTGTGGATAAAACTTTATAGAAATTTTCTTTACTTATTTTTTATTTTTGTTTATACTAATACAAATAAAATGATATATTATAATTAGGATAGGAAGTGATGATATGAAGATTGAAAAACTCAATGATAATCAAATCCGTTGCACTCTTACACCAGCTGATTTAGCAGATAGACAATTAAAACTTAGCGAATTAGTTTGTGGTACAGAAAAGGCAAAATCACTTTTCCAAGACTTGATGCGTCAAGCTTCCTCTGAATTTGGATTTGAGGCAGAAGACATGCCACTTATGATCGAAGCCGTTCCAGCATCTTCTGATTCCATCGTACTCATTATTACGAAAGTGGATGATCCTGAAGAATTGGATTCCAAGTTTTCTCGATTTGGCTCTGCATTGAATTCATCAGAGAACAAGAAGCGTAATTTATTAGATAAATTAGAAGGTGCAGATGACATCTTAGATTTAATCCACAAAGTAACAGATGCCGTTTGCGAAACAGCTAAGGAGAAGGTTCCTGAGCAGGAATCACAAAAAGAAGAATTTACTCCACGCATTCGTCTTTACTCTTTTGCAACGTTAGATGCTGTTATTCATGCAAGTCATCTTTTAAAACAGATGTACCACGGAGCAAATACGTTATACAAAGATGTAGAAGATGATGTTTATATCCTTGCTATTTCACAATCAGATCATGCTGATACGGAATTTCACAAAATCTGCAATATGTTATCAGAATACGGTGCCATTGAAAAAGTGTCTGGAGCTATCTTAGCATTCTTGGAAGAACATTGTGAAGTACTCGTGGCTGATGAAGCCGTGCAACAGCTAGGTAATATTTAAGTGAAAAAAGGGTTCGCAGCGCGCGAACCCTTTTCTACGTTTATTATGCATTTAAGAATGCGTTGATTTTTTCAACTAATAAATCTGCATCTAATCCATGTACCATAGCAGCTTCTGCTAATGATTCAGCTTGAGCTGATGGACATCCAAGACAGTGCATACCTACTTCCATTAAAATTGGTGCAACTTGTGGACATGCTGCCATTAATTCACCGATTGTCATTTCCTTTGTTACTTTCACGGTCTGACCCTCCTTTAAATTATTCACTAACACATTATAATATGTTTTATCTAAATTCGCAATCATTTCTGCTATTGCGTGTTCGTATGTTCTTCGTAAGTCTTTGTAAAAATGTGACTGCCATCGTTCTTTTCCTCATTTGTGTGATAAAAAAGATAATCATGTTCTGCTGGTTCTAGCACCGCTTCAATACAAGAAAGACCTGGCGATGCAATCGGTCCCACAGGCAATCCTTTGTTTTGATAGGTATTATATGGAGAATCAAGGCGAGTATCTTCATAGGTCACAGTTGTCTTATCATAAATTCCATTTGTCAATGGATAAAGGACGGATGGACATACTTGAAGTGCCATTCCTTTTTCTAAACGATTTTCCATTACACCAGCTACAATCGTTCGTTCTTCGGGAATACGTGTCTCTCTCTCCACAATAGAAGCCTTTGTAATCAATTCAAAAGTTGTCATTCCCATTGCATTTGCTTGTGCGTCCATCTCTTTGGTATATTTCTTCCCAAATTGTTCCAACATCATAACAACAATATCATCTGCTGTCATATCGTCTGCAATTGCATACGTATCAGGATATAGGAATCCTTGTAAACGGTAAATAACTGCTGCATCTTCTGGAATGGATTCTAAGAACCAATAATCATAGTCTTTCTCCACTGCTGTTAAAAATTCATCTGCAGTACAAAAACCAGCTTCTTCCACTGCTATTGCAATCTTTTCAATCGTATAACCTTCTGGAATCGTCAGCTGTGCTTCTTCTTTCTGTGCACCTCCAGTGATCAAAAGTTTTATAGTATCTTCTAAACTAAGTCCTTCATATAAGGTAAATGTTCCGTAACGTAATTTTGAAGATGCACCCATTGTTTTCGCCTTTAACAAAAATACTGTTTTGTGATCGATTAAATCTGCTTTTTTTAGCTTTCCAGCAATATCCCAGATTCCTTCACCTTGTTTTATTTCGATAACAACTTCATCGCCTTGCTTAGAACTTGTATCAAAATATTCTAAAAGCATACTTCCGCCTATCAATACAATTCCCAGAAAAATTACAATTACTCCAATTAAGAGAATTTGTTTCTTGGCATTTTTATTTTTTCGTCTGCCTCGTCTTCGTGCCATAAGTACCTCCTTTTCTTTCTATAAGTACATTTCTAGTTCTAATATACAACATCTCTCTCTGATTTAAAAGATGTAATATAAATTATCTGAATTGTCAGAACAATTTGAACAAATTTTTGACTTCTTAAAAGTCAATCTTTTCTTTCTTCTTTTTTCGACAAAATTCTATTTTTATGATTTCTCTACAAAACACATGTTCTTTTTTTCATAAAATTAATCCACAGATTTGGGATAAATTTATGTGGATAATGTGGATAACTTAGTGGAAAACTCGTTTTTATCACATTTTTTTCCATAAATAGTGTGGAAAACTTTTGAATAACTTTTTCGGCCTTTTCGACAAAATATTTTTATTTTGTACATTTTGTACAAGCTTTACAAACGCTAAAATAAACACTTGACACAAATGCTCTTCAAAAATGACAGATATTTCCATTTTTAAAGCAAATTGTGTAACAATTCATATTTTTAACAAAAAGAAAAAAGCCCTAGAAATCTAGAGCTTTTCTTATATTAAAATAATCTTCTAATTGTAATAATTGGTTTGTACGCAGCATTATAAGAAATCTTAATACCATCTTTCTCATTCGATGCGTGTACAATTTTACCATTTCCCATATAAATAGCTACATGACCAGAATAACAAATAATATCTCCTGGTTGTGCTTCACTATAACTTACAGCACGTCCATATCCTCTCATTCCTGATGAAGAATGTGGAAGACTAATTCCATATTTTGCATATACTTTCATAACAAACCCAGAACAATCAATACCATTTGTAAGACTTGTTCCTCCCCATACATATGGATTGCCAAGAAATTGTGTTGCATAATCAACAACACTTTGACCTTTTGCTAATTTTGCCGCTTCTTCTGCAGCAATACGTGCTTCTTCCGCTGCGATACGCGCAGCTTCTTCTGCTGCCAATCTAGCTTCTTCAGCTTCACGTGTTTCCCCAACTGTAAATGCTGCATCAATTTCTTCTGTTGTCAATGTATAGATGTCTGCTTCTGGATACGTTTCTGTTAAAATTGCTATTGCCTTTTCAACTGCATCCATACCTTGTACAAGACTTTCTGTTTTCACGTATCCTACTACGTCTCCACTTGTAATCTTTGTCATCTCTACGTCTGCTTCTACGATTTCTACAAGTGATGTTGCAAATACTTTTCCAGCTAATTCACTATCTTCTTCTGTAGTTTCTTTTACTTCTACATAATCTTCTGTATCTACAAATACCTTTTGTGACATTTCATCGTTGAAGTTTACTTCTTCGATTGACTTTATTTCAATTGTCTTTTCTGTATTCTGTTGTTTTTGCATATTAGAAACTGCATTTGTTAAAACATCTGCGATATTCACACTAGTTTCTTCCTTATTAAAAGAAAACACTTTAAATCCTGCTGCTTCTGCCTGCACAGTTGGAATCAAAATAGCACTTGCTAACGCGAATGCTGCCATTCCACCTTTTACAAACTTGAATTTCATAAAGACCTCCACTAATTTCTACATTTGTTACATAATTGTTACGTACTTTCCTTGCCGATTATAGCAATATTTGTTACAAATGTCAATTCTATTTCGTAATATTTTCGTAACATTTTGAAATTGTTTTTTAAAAAATACTGTATTGACATACGTATACTTTCTGTTTATTATAATTATAGTAATTATTATCATTATTATTCTATAAGGAGGATATGTATGGCTGCATTAAAATATAGTAAACAACGTGAGGCCATCAAAAACTATCTTTCTAGCACATATGACCATCCAACAGCTGATACTGTTTACTTAAATGTAAAACAAGAATTTCCTAATATCAGCCTAGGTACGGTATATCGAAATCTAAATTTACTTTCTGATCTAGGAGAAGTGCTTAAGATTTCTACACCAAATGGTGGAGATCGTTTTGATGGACACACACATCAACACTATCATTTCTGTTGTACTTGCTGTGGAAATGTACTTGATCTGGAAATGGAAGATTTAAATTTTGTAAATGAAGCTGCTAGTAAAAATTTTGATGGTCAAATCGAAGGACATTCTATTATGTTCTACGGAAAATGTTCTAATTGTATGAATACGCAATAAAAGGGGATTGACATTTCGAAATATGTATGTTAATATCTTTTTAAATAGTAATAATTCCTATTATTACATTGTCGAGAATCAATTTATATGTTAAAAGGAGAGAATCATTATGAAAAAATTTGTATGTACAGTATGTGGTTATGTTCATGAAGGAGATGCTGCACCAGCTGAATGTCCAGTATGTCATGTAGGTGCTGATAAATTTGCTGAACAAAAAGGTGAAAGAGAATGGGCTGCAGAACACGTTGTAGGTGTTGCACAAGGCGTTAGCGAAGATATTATTGCAGACCTTAGAGCAAACTTTGAAGGTGAATGTTCAGAAGTTGGTATGTATTTAGCTATGGCTAGAGTTGCTCATAGAGAAGGATA
>CAYTRJ010000124.1:0-5385 GCA_964440185.1 uncultured Faecalimonas sp.
TTCCACCAATATTTGGATTACATGGCATAAGTGCAATACTATTTACACTTACTGTAAATACAATTGTTTTCACACCAAGTCTTGCACAAGCAAGCGCTGCTTCGCAGCCAGCGTGACCAGCACCAATTACAACTACATCATATTCATCTTTATTTTCCCATACAGAATTTGCTGAATATTTCATTTACTAAATCTTCTCCTATCGTTTCTCCAGTAATACTTCCAAGTGATTCATATGCATCGAGCAGATCAATCGAATAGAAATCTTCTGGCATATCATTTTCTATACTCATAATTACTTTTTGTAAACTGTCATATGCATCTTTAATTGCTGTTTTATGACGGATATTTGTGATATAAACCTCATCATTAAATGAAATTTCACCGTGGAAGAACATATTTTTTAAAGTTTCTTCTAACTCATGAATTCCACTTTCTTCCTTTGCAGAAATAGTGAGTATTGGTTTCTCAATATATGATTGTACCATATCTTTCGTCACAACAGTAGTAAGATCTGATTTATTTAATAAAATTACTGCTTTTTTATCACGAATCATATCCATAATTTCATAGTCATTTTGATCTAATTCTCTAGAAGAATCGACCACATAAATGATCAAATCTGCTTCTTCTGCATGTGCTTTTGCTTTATCTACACCAATTTTTTCTACTATATCTTCTGTGTCACGAATCCCTGCTGTATCCATGATATTTAAACTAATTCCTTGTAATTGAATGCACTCTTCCAAAACGTCTCTTGTAGTACCTTCAATATCTGTTACAATCGCACGATCTTCCCCTACTAATACATTTAGAAGTGAAGATTTTCCCGCATTTGGTTTACCTACGATAACTGTCTTAATCCCCTCTTTGATAATGCGTCCATTATCCGAACTTTTCAACAATTTATCTAACTCTGTGAGTAAATTATCCACAGTCACACGTAGTTTTCCACCGTATCCATCCACACTAATATGCTCTGGATCATCTAATGCTGTTTCTATAAATGCTGTATGGTAAATGATTTCTTCACGAATTTCCTTAATTTTCTTTTGTACATTTCCCTTCAGCTGACTTACAGAACTTTTAAGTGCATACTCATTTTTTGAATGGATCACATCAATAACGGCTTCTGCTTGAGACAAATCCATCTTTCCATTTAAAAATGCGCGTTTTGTAAATTCTCCTGGTTCTGCTGGTCTTGCGCCGTATTTAATTACAGTTTCCAATACTTTTTTTACAACATAAACACCACCATGGCAATTGATTTCTACAGTATCTTCTCCTGTAAAACTGTGTGGACCTTTCATTACCATCACAAGAACTTCATCAATTGTTTCATCACCATCCACAACATATCCATAATGAATCCTATGATCTTCTAATTTTTTACCTTTAAAAACTTTTTCTGCAATTTCTAAAGACTCTGAACCACTCATTCTTACAATCCCAATCCCAGAATTACTCATGGCTGTGGCAATTGCAGCAATTGTATCTTTTCTCATATTTCAATCCTCTCACTAATTAAAAAGACGGCACATTCATATTTGAAGGTGCCGTCCCTGTTTTTACTTTCTTGTCAATGTTACTACAACTCGTCTGTAAGGTTCTTCGCCCTCGCTATGTGTAGATACGTATTTATCACCCTGAAGTGCTGAGTGAATAATTCTTCTTTCATATGGATTCATTGGTTCTAAAGAAACTGCTTTCTTTGTTCTTTTCACTTTATGTGCAATATTTCTTGCTAAGTTTTCCAATGTATCTTTTCTTCTTTGACGATAGTTTTCAGTATCTAATTTTACTCTTACATATCCATCTTGCATTTTATTTGCAACACGATTTGTTAAATATTGAAGAGAATCTAATGTTTGTCCTCTCTTACCGATGAGGATTCCCATATTTTCACCTTCCATGTTGATACTTAAAGCACCATCTTCATCAACAGTTGTTGTTAATGTTACTTCCATTCCCATTGTTTTTAACACATCTTTTAAGAATGTTTCACAAGCTGCTTTTGTTTCTTCTTTTACTTCTGCTAACTTTTCTTCTGTTTTAACAACTTTTTCTTTTACTTCTGTCTTTGGAGCAACTGCTTTTTTTACTTCTTTTACCACTACTGGTTTTTCAATCTTTTCTTCTACTTTTTCTTCTGTTTTCACAACTTTTTTCCAAGCTCTGATAACAGCTTGTTTACTTCCGATTCCTAAGAATCCTGCACTTCCCTTTTCAATGACTTCGTATTCTAATTCTGAACTTGTTACAGCTAATTGAATACTTGCTTCTGTAATCGCATCATTTACTGTTTTTGCTGACACTCTGATATCGTTCATGTCAAACCCTCCTTTTTGTCTTATCTGTCTTTTGATAAGAACTTTGGTTATTTGTTATTTTTATTATAATCACTAACCATGTTTGCTTTTGAAGCTAAACTTCCTGGTTTTGCATTCTTCTTATATGACTCTACATTCTTATCTGTTGTTACTGTTTTTGTTGATTTGTGAGCCATTGTATTCACTGTTTTAGCTTCTACTTCTTTTTTGCTAGCACGTTTCTTTGCAGCTTTTTCCATATTTTCTTTAACTAATTCATCAATTGGTTTCTTATCAAGTTGATGATTGATAATTACAGATTGGATCGTTCTTACAACAGCTGAAGTAATCCAGTAAATACCAAGACCTGATGGCATTGTAAAACACATAATAACTGACATAAGTGGCATTACCTTCATCATGGTATTCATTTGTTGTACCATTGCATTATCATTTTGTTGATTTTGCTTTTGTAATTTACTTTGTGATAATCTTACACTTAAATATTGTGTTCCACCAGCTAATACTGGAATTGCAATTGCAACAATCATCATACCAATTGAAAATGTTCCAACTGCAGAAGCAAATAAAGATGATGGTGATTCTGCGATATTAATTCCAAAGAATTTATTCATATGAGAAAGATTTGCTTCTGTGCTGCGAATTAAATCAGACAATTCTGGCAACTTATCTGCTAGTGCATCCCATGTAGATTCTTGGAATTTGTAAAGAATATCTACCATTGTGTTTGCTTTACTATAATCATATCTTTCAGGACTGATATTAATTGTTTTCAAAGTACCAAAAGTTTCCATAATCTTTTGGTAGCCATCTGTTGCCATAATTTTTTCAACAAGTGGCATATATGTTTCTTTTACACCAGATACATATGCTGGAATATTTTGAACTACTGGCCATAATGCAAATAAAAATGGAAGCTGGATCAAAGATCCTAAACATCCACCAGTTGGTGAAGAACCATATTTTTCATATACTAATTTTGTTTCTTCTTGCATCTTAACCATAGATGCTTGATCATTTTTACCTTGATATTTCTTTTGAATCTTTTGAATCTCCGGATTCATAACTGCTGAGATTCTTGAAAACTTTTGTTGATTGATTTGTAATGGAAGCATCAATGTGTAAATGATAACTGTAAATAAGATAATACACAAACCAATATTTTCAATTCCAATACTACTTAACGCTTCGAAAATTGCATTCATTAAGAACCCTAATAATTTAGCAATATTCCCAATGATCACGCCCGATCTCTGTGTCAATAAAATTCCCATCTTTTTTCCTCCAATATGTTTATAACTTAGGGTACGGGATCATACCCTCCTTTCGAAAAAGGATTGCAACGTAAAATTCTCCACACTGCAAGTAGACCACCTTTCAAAGCTCCATATTTTTCAATCGCTTCCAGTGCATACTCTGAACATGTCGGTATGTACTTACAGGTGGGTGCTGCTTTCAGCCCGGATACATATTTTCTATAAAACTTGATCAGTCCTATAAATATCTTTTTCAATTTTACATCTCCAATGAATGATCTATAATATGATGAAGTCTTCCCAAATGGGTCAGTGCACTCTCAATCTCCTGGTAACTTCTACCGTTCGCACTGTTTCTTGCAATTACAACGATATCGTATCCCTTTTGGAAGTTACTTTCTTGCAGTCTATAGCTTTCTCTAATCAATCTTGTAACTCGATGTCTTACAACACTATTTCCTACTTTTTTACTAACAGATATTCCTAATCGATTTTCTTCTGTATGATTTTCTAATACATACATGACTAAATACTTATTTGCGTAAGACTTTCCTTTTCTATAAACAACTTGAAAATCCTGATTTTTCATTCTCTAATCTCCATTTTTATATAGAAGAAAAGGCCACATATATGCGGCCTACGCTGATAATTGTTTTCTTCCTTTTGCTCTTCTAGCTGCTAAAACTTTTCTTCCTGCAGCTGTGCTCATTCTTGCTCTAAATCCATGTACCTTTGATCTAGATCTCTTTTTTGGTTGGAATGTCATTTTCATTGATATCCACCTCCTTGATTCATTATCATACCTTTATATTAATATAATATAAGTAGTTGTTTTTTCTATACCACGCCTAATTATAGTCAATTCAAGCTCCTTCGTCAAGGAAAAAATGCTGATTTTTAAAGAAAGTTTTCCACATTTTTTCCACACTTTGTTGATAAGTTGTGCATTTACTGTGGAAAACCTGTGGATGAAGTTTTTTTATTTCAACTTTTCCCAGTGTTTATACCCACTGAAACTGTGTAAAAAGTTTTCCACAGTGATTAATCATTGCGATTTTGACTCTTTTGATGTAAAATACTATCGAGATATTGTCTTAATATAGGGATCGTATATCTTAATTGTAGAATTAGGAGTTAATATAATGAACATCGTAACGGAAAAATGGGATGAAATTATCCACAAACTAAAAATTGAGCATGGACTTTCTGATGTTTCTTTCAAAACATGGATTGTTCCTTTGAAAGTGTATGAAGTAACTGATTCAATTGTTTATATCCTCGTTCCTTTAAAAGAGAGCGTTGATTATATTGAGAAGAAATATTCTTTACCTTTTAAAGTATGTATTGCAGAAATTATTGGTCAAGAATTTGATTTGAAATTTATTACTGCCGATGAAACAGAGAAAATTGCAGTAAAGCCAATTGAAGAAACTATTAATAAGGTAAAAAGCCGTGTTGATATTTTTGAACAAGCTAATTTAAATCCAAAATATACTTTCGACACATTTGTAGTTGGTGGAAACAATAATTTTGCACATGCTGCTTCATTAGCTGTTGCAGAATCTCCAGGTGAAATTTACAATCCACTCTTCTTATATGGAGGCGTAGGATTAGGAAAAACTCACTTAATGCATTCTGTTGCCCATTTCATTCTACAAAAAGATCCAACAAAGAAAGTTTTATATGTTACAAGTGAAACTTTTACAAATGAATTGATCGAAGCTTTGAAAAGTGGGAAGACCAGCGGTGGTAATGAACTTGCCATGACAGCTTTTCGTGATAAATATCGTAATATTGAC
>CAYTRJ010000125.1:0-5242 GCA_964440185.1 uncultured Faecalimonas sp.
GCAGATCGGTCTCATCGTTTTCCAGATATTGTTTCATTTCCGTGAGCTTCTCCATGGAGACATTGATTTTGCCGTCTGTCGCATTTCCTTTTTTATCGGCGGCAGTGAAGATAACATACTTTGCAGAATCACCGTACTCAGATTTCTTTGCCTGAGATGCCTTTAAAAGTCTGGCTTTTTCCACTTCTTTATTGATCTCGTATATCTGTTTTTTTGCAAGTTTAGGATTGTAAGTAACAATTCGCTTTTCTGTAATTTTAAACTTTTTCGTTTTTCCGGTTTCAGAGTCATTGAATTTATACCCGAAATCATCAAAACATTCCTTGCAATACTATTTATCAATCATTCCATATAAATCTTTAATTTTTTGTACGTTATGCTTGATTAACCATTTTGTAAATGTATTCCATTCACATGGTCGTGTTATTTTTCTCTCATCTGTATACAAAGAGGCATCTATTCCATATCGCCTTGATTCATAGTGTTTATTGCCTGTATCTTCTAATTTTTCATACTTGAAACAATCTCTATCCAGCTCTATTTTTCCAAACATATTATCTTCTACTACCCATACTTCATATTCTCCACCATGAATACTATTAGCACACACATTTTTCGGATGAAACAAGCATTCATCAAACATAACTACTTTTTCAACAGGCACTTCCCGAATGATTGACATACTGCTTCCATATCCATACAATCTGTTATCATGCGCATACGATGTCATTATGTTTACTGGCAAAATAATAGTACTATTATTTGGATTCCTCAATTGAGGTGTAACGCTTTCTATCTCAAAAGCTCTTAAAGATCGAACTAATTTTATTTTTCCATTTTTTACATAGGTACTGTCTTTTAATTCCTCTTGAACAAATTGATATAACAAATCAATTTCTGCACATGCGGCATCAATATCTGCCTCTTTTAAATTTCCATATTCGTAAAGCATATACATTTCTGTACCATCTTTTAAATAATATTGCTCATATCCTGGCACTCTATGTATATTAAAAATTCGCGCAATGCAATATTCAATAAAACCTCTTCCATAATCTCCTTTATCTGCATTAAAATAACCTTGACAATGCTTTAGGCAATTATTTTCGCACATGTATCCGCCCCAGAATGCCTGTAATAACAATTCATTCTTCAAATGAAATTCATTCACGCTATTTTTCCTCTCTCTGCTCTACTATTTGGCTGTAAAAAGCTGCAATCCTTCACGCAATCCTTACTCCTTCCTGCATAATATTTTTATAAAACTCCGTTCCCTCATTCACCTCACGGATTTCAAAGGCATCAACTTCTTTTTTCGTAATCTGCCTAAGTTCTTCCCCAAAAGCAAAAATGTCCTTGGGTCTAAAATTCGCACCGCCTATCACAATCACATCAATATCCGAATCTTCGTTCTCTTCTCCACGCGCATATGAGCCAAACAATATCGCGCATTCTGCGTTATATTTATCCACCAATACCTTTATGGCCTTTTCAACTTTCGCTCCTTCCTTCTTCATAACACCTTTTCTCCCTTCTTACAACACATCAAACGCATGAAATACGGGTATAAAGAAATATCTGCAGTTCTCCGCGAGTATATTCGGATTCAGATTTCTTAGCATTGAAACCATGCTCCCACTCCGTCATGAATCACCCTTCATCTATTCAGTACCTCTTTCGAAAGAATCATCTCGGTCTTCTCAGACCTCCCTTTCGCTTCATCCCAAAACCGTGAAGATATATTTCCGGTACATTAACTCTTCCGTCTTTCGCAACAAATACGATTCCCATTTTCTGCAATGCGTCGAAAATCCCCATAGGTGTGGTTGCCGGAAGCGTTTGCCGTTCTTCCTCATTCCATAAATCCATGGATATTTTTTTTACAAGTTCTTTTCTTTCAACCAATAATGTAATACCCGCAAAGGCTCTTTCCAATTTCCCCAACCATGGATATTCTTCCGTAAGCTCCTTTACCCTGTCTTGAGAGACCGCCTGTACGGCACCCTGCAGCATAGTCGGCAGCAACAGACGTTTATACTGCAATTTCTCTAACTCTTCCGATTTCTCACACATTTCACGTGCTGCTTCACTATAGCATTTGATAAACGACCTTGGTGCCAGCACACCATGGGAATCCTGCAGATGATTTGATACCCATGTATAGCTTCTCCCCTTTTTAGAACCGCTTCCCATATACTGCCCGATCATACCATCCACAAATTCTTCCAGCACTTCTTCCCGTTCTGTGGGTACATATCCCAACGTTTTATCCGTCCGGCTGATCAGCCCCAGTGTAAGCTTTAAGTATGTTATCGTTTCTTCATCTCCTGCATTCGCAAGCCGCTTAATCAGCAGACGATATAATGCGGATGTACTCCACTCCAGCTTAAGAATATTGCTGACCAGCTTGGAGGAATCCGGAAAATTCAACAATTCCGAATCATACAGATCCGTTCGCAGAAAAATTTTGCATTTCAGCCTTTTCCATCTATGCAGATGTTCAAACCAAAATGCTAATAATGTCCTGATATACGGAAATAACTCTACATATTTCGCCGTGATTCGATCCAGCGTATCATATGCAAAAAAAATCCATCTGTCCTCAGCTTCCAGCAATTCATCAACATCATCAAAAAAATTTTCCCATTTCTCCGGATTTTCCTTAACGTAACTAAGCCATTCTGACGGACGACTCAATATCTTTTCCGCTTGAAGTACTTCAAGACAAAACTCTCTGCCAAAATACTTCTCTGCCAAACTCCTGACAGGACTTTGTGTCTCCGAATTTTGATATAGCAAAATTATGATACCGCCAACCCAGAAGGCTTCAATATCATTTTCATCCGAATATTGATTTAAAACAGATTTCGCAGGAAATTTTTTGTCTGTAATATCAAAGCCTGCGATAAATTGTGAATTTGAGGCATTCGGGCAGAACAGCTGTGGCTCTGAACCGATTATCTGCTCATATCCGCCCTTACACAACAACGTTTTGAATACTTTTGTCTTTCCGGATCCTCTGCCTCCCAGCACTAAGAATTTACTTGGTTCCCGCAATACGGCATAATCCCGTAACGGCAGGAAATCCTCCAAACGCTGCTCTTCATTATCAGCAATAGCCGAAAGTCCGGACATTACATTCAGAATTTGAAGTTTATTCATCTCCACTTTCCTCCGTCTCGAACCACTGTTCAATCCTTTCCACAATCTCTCGGTAATAATCCCCCTGCATAACACGGCTCAATTCATCTATTCGCTCATCTGTTTTTTGCGTACCGTCCGTAAATAATCGTATATCCGAAGACAATATGGGTTGGTAAGGAACGAAAATAGGCGAATGCGCAACGTCTTTCGCATCTATTCCAGGCTGCCCTTCATCCTCCGTATAATAGGAAGAACAACATACCGTGTATGCCTGTTCCTTAAACGAATCCTTTTCTTCCTGCGATACCGTTCCTGCTGCTCCGCATGCGCTGTCCACTATAGCGATAAAAGGTCTCTCCTCTTGTGATGCACCGATTGCCCGTACTACCAGACTCATCCCCTGCCATGACTGTGTACTGTCCTTTCCAAACAACACCACTCCGTGCGGAAGCTGTATCGTAGTAACTCCTCCCATGTCATGAAAGCCTGCTCGCGAATCCAGCAGGACATAATCTATCCGGCATACCGTTTTTATGACTTCGATTGCGTCTTTTACCAGTCTTGTCATCTGTTTCTTCATATTTCCCGGCACCGCATCCTGATAATCAATGCGTGCTAATTTTTGCAGATAGTTATCATCCATCGCACCTGACGGGATAACAAACAATCTGCCTGTCAACTCCTTCATCAGCTGCGGATCCGCAACCTGATAAAGCATATCCCGCATATCAACTTTCTCGCCGTCAGGAGTTACCACCGCTTCAAGCAGATAATCAATCACGCCTCTTTTCACTCTTCCCTCATCAAAAAACAGTGACGGCAACCCGGGAGCTTCAATATCCGTATCTATCATTAAAATGTTTTTCCCTTTTTTTGCCAGATTGATTGCTGCTGCCGCCAAAGCGGTCGTCCTCCCCATTCCCCCTTTAAAGGAATAGAAGGTAACAACCTTGGGCATATCGCCATTCACCGCCTGGGTATAATCCCATATTGCTTTTTCTGTCCCGCTATACTCTACCCACGCTTTCTTTGCGATAGCCCTTTCCAGCAAATAGTATTGAATCTTCCCTGAAATATCGTAAGTCCACCTCATTTTCTCTATTTCAGTTATCATCCCTTGAACCAGATCATTATTCTTTTCCTGTCTGTAATAAATATTTCCCCGATAGTATTTCCCAATGTCAGCCATCAGGATATTTTCAAGCTGATCCTTTTCTATCTGCGTAAAAGATCGCGCCGCATCCAGTAACAGCGCAATGCGCCCCGTAATATCCCTAATAATCGTAACCTCTGCCACATCAGCCTTACATGTCCATTTTTCGACAGATTGAATTGTTTTATCTATCAGCTGTTCAAATACCGTCATTTCCAAATTACCCCTTAATCTCTATCCGCCCATCTATTGCATCTAAAACAATTTTTTGAATGATTCCGTCTACAAGTTCCTCCGATTCTTTTACGTCTTCCTGCAAATACGGATAATTCTCCGCATAACGTCTCCCCGGATGTCCTAAATAGAGCGGCTTCGGAATCGTCTTTGCCGCTAACAGCACTCCTGCTTTTGCATCCAACATTTGAAGCGTTTCCATATACTGGGTAATATTGTTCCATTCTTCGTATGCTTTATGTCCCAAAGCATTTACGCCATGCTTACTTAATTGTCCATACCAGATTTTTAATGCACACTCCAATGCAAAAGCAAAATGACACATTGCATTGTCTACTCTGCCATTCTCCAGTAATATGTGCCCATCCACAAAATGCCGTACCGCCGCAACAGGATAATTATCTGTTCCCATTGATTTTCTCCTCGTTGTATAGAATCTTTTCTTATTCTATCATTATCCATCTGCAAATGCAATTATCTTCCCATCGGCATTCCATCTTCATAAGACCATAATTGCTACGCAATTATGGTTCTGATGCCATCCGGCAGTTTCCTGTTCCGCAATAAGGTCTATTATACCATACCTTCCTATTTTCCCTTCACAACCACAAGATCGCACAAAAAGGTCGCCCACCTGGTCTCCCTGCGCCGGCGCCACGCATTCTTTATGACTTCCATAAGCTTCCCGGATTGCAGAGCAGCATATCGCCC
>CAYTRJ010000126.1:0-5210 GCA_964440185.1 uncultured Faecalimonas sp.
GTGAAATAAGTGGAATATACGAAGAAATTTCTATACCTGTCAAATCAATGGTATAACGATGGTTTGAAAAAAGCAAATATCCGTGATTTGTCAGGTGCTATCACATCTTTAAAGAAAAGTCTTCAGTACAACCGCGATAATATAGCAGCTCGTAATCTTCTTGGACTTGTATATTATGGAAGAGGAGAAGTTGCAGAGGCACTTGTAGAGTGGATTATCAGTAAGAACATGAAAGGTCATGGAAACATTGCTAATTACTATATAAAAAAAGTGCAGGAGTCAGCAAGTGAGTTGGACGCAATCAATCAGGCAGTGAAAAAATATAATCAGTGTCTGGTATATTGTCAGCAAAACGGGGAAGACTTGGCAGCCATACAATTACGAAAAGTGGTATCAGCTCACCCAACATTTTTAAAAGCGATGCAATTATTGGCGCTTTTGTATATGCAGACAGAACAATATGCTAAAGCAAGACAGTTACTTAGAAAAGCACATAAAATAGATACTACAAATGAGATTACACTTCGTTATATGCATGAGCTAAAAGAGCTGCATAAAAAGAAGGTAGGGAAGCTAAAAGAAGAGAAAGAGCAGACCGTTTCTTACAAATTGGGAAATGAAACAATTATTCATCCAGTATCAGCTTCACTGAAAGACAATGCAACATTTTTAACAGTGTTAAATATTACAATTGGACTTGTGGTAGGTGCAGCAGTTGTTTTATTTTTAGTTGTGCCAACAATGAAGAAGAACATGACAGCAAAAACAAATCAAGATATCATTGTTTATAGTGAGCAAATTGCAGCAAGAGAAACAGAAATTGATTTACTAGAACGTGAATTAGAAGATTATCGTGTTGAAAGTGAAGCGACGGCAGAAGAGAAAGAGATTGCACAGCAAACAGGAGCAAGCTATGAAGCTTTGGTATCGATCCTGGTTCACTATAATACGCCTAATTACGATAATTCTAAGCTAGTGGACGAATTGCTGGAAGTAAAGGTGGAAGCATTAGGAGCAACAGGAAAAGCACAATACGATGAGATTTCTCAAGAGGTATTTGCAAAGGAATGTGAATCTTTATTTGAAGTTGCCAAAAAAAGTTTTGAAGCAGTGAATTATAACCGTAGTCAAGAATGCTTGGAGCGTATCCTGAAGATGAACGAAGGATATGAAGATGGACAAGCAATGTTGATGCTTATGAAAATATATAGTGAACAAGAAAATGCAGAACAGGCTGAGCAGTTGTATCAGCGTATTTTAGAAGTATATAAGGATACAGAATTGGCTGCAGAAGCAACTGCATATATGACAGATGCGCCAGCAGATGAAACAAATCAATAAAATAAGGTTTACGAAAGAGAATGTAACGATTGTTATGTTCTCTTTTTTGTTATGAGGGAGGGAAAATATGAAATATCAAATTCAAGAAAATTGTCTCACAATTTTTTTACCAAGAGAGGTGGACCACCATAATGCGGAAGAGATTCGAGAAGAATCAGATGCGTTGATCGAAAAACATCATATCAAATGTGTGATTTTTGATTTTGAAGGAACAAATTTTATGGATAGTTCTGGAATCGGTGTGATCATGGGGAGATATCGCATGATTTATTTATTAGGTGGAGAAGTTTGGGCAGTTCATGCAAATGAACGTATGAAAAAAATCTTAGTAATGTCAGGCGTTACAAAAATCATTCAGATATATGAGGAGGAAGAATAATGATGGAGCTTATCTTTGAGGGCAAGTCAATAAATGAAGGGTTTGCCCGTGTGTCAGTTGCTGCCTTTTTGACACAGTTAAATCCAACTTTGGAAGAAGTGGATGATGTGAAAACAGCAGTATCGGAGGCAGTTACAAATGCAATTATTCATGGATATGAAAATGAGATTGGGAAAATTTGGATTCGATGCAAAATAGAAGGGGATGTGTTTTACATAGAAGTGGAAGATAGAGGAAAGGGAATGAAAAATGTAGAACAGGCAATGCAGCCAATGTTTACAACAAAGCCTGAACTAGAACGATCTGGAATGGGATTTTCTTTTATGGAAGCTTTTATGGATACATTGGATGTGATATCCGAAGAAGGAAAGGGTACAATTGTCAAAATGCAAAAAGAAATAGGAAAAGGAAGGAAAGAATGGAACACACGATCGCTTTGATTCAGAGGTCACACGACGGGGATAAAGAAGCGAGGGAACAATTGGTAGAAGAAAATGTTGGGCTTATATGGTGTGTGGTAAAACGCTTTTATGGACGGGGAGTGGAGGTGGACGATTTATTTCAAATTGGCAGCATTGGCCTTTTAAAAGCGATTGATAAATTTGATTTGTCGTTTGATGTGAAATTTTCTACTTATGCAGTGCCTATGATCTCAGGAGAAATTAAACGATTTCTCAGAGATGATGGAATGATAAAAGTAAGTCGTTCTCTGAAAGAATTATCATATAAGGCATTTATGGCAAGGGAAAAATTACAGGAAAGTTTGCAGAGGGAACCCACTGTAGAAGAGCTTGCAGAGACACTAGAAGTAGACAAGGAAGAGCTGATGATGGCATTAGAAGCTGGAAATGAGGTAGAATCTATTTATCGTCCAATTTATCAAAAAGATGGAAATGAGATTACGCTAGTAGATAAATTAGAAGAAAAGGAAGTACAAGAAGAAAAAATTTTAAATCGTATGATACTGCACCAATTGTTGGAAGGATTAGACAAAGAGGCAAGACAGTTACTTTATTTGCGTTATTTTGCAAATAAAACACAGACAGAGATAGGAAAAACAATGGGGATTTCACAAGTGCAGGTGTCACGCATGGAAAAGAAAATTTTGAAGATGCTTCGTGGAAGAATAAAAGAAAAAGATATGCACCATACTAACAGAAAATGAAAGGATGGTGTGTGTATGGAAAAAGCAGGAAAAGGGATTCGCATGTGTCTGGTGTTGGTTGTATTAACAGCAGTTGTCGTGGGAATCCTTTACTATTATTATGAAATACAAAGAGAAGAGTTAAGAGATACTGGGGTATTAATTACATCAATAGAAACAGGATGGAATCATTTATGTCAGTAGGGAAAAGTACGTTATACATTAAAGGAGATCAAAGTGTGGAAGTGCAAAAGAGGGATGTCACATTAGGTGATCTACTTACTATGGAATATGTAGATCGTGCAGTCCTTGCAAAATTAAAAACACTAAAAGTTTTAAAGTTTCCGGAAGAAGGAAAGCATCGTTATGTAATTTCTATTATGAAATTGATTCAGATCATTCATGGAGTGTATCCAAATATGGAAATTCAAAATTTAGGGGCAGCAGATATAATTGTTGCTTATGAAGTGCCTAAAAGTACGAAAAAATGGTTTCAGTATGTGAAAACAATCCTAGTATTTATCGTCACGTTTATAGGTGCATCATTTGCAATTTTAACATTTAACAACGATTCTAATGTGACGAAATTATTCTCACAGATTTATGAACTAGCTATCGGACAGGAAAAACAAGGGTTTTCCATTTTGGAATTGATGTATTGTATTGGTGTTTTGATTGGAATTCTAGTATTTTTTAATCATTTTGGAAAGAAAAAATTCACAGCAGATCCTACACCAATTGAGGTGGAAATGCGTTTATATGAAAATGATATTCAAACAACTTTGATCCAAAGTGATGGCCGAAAGGGGGAAGAATTGGATGTGGATACGGCAAATCCTTCTTGCACTTATCGGTCTTAGCGCAGGTATGATTGTCGCTGGTGGACTTTTTGCATTTATTATTAGCTTAGGAATTATATCAGATTTTGCAGATCGTACGCATACAGGAAATCAAATCAAATTGTATGAAGATGCAGTTGCGCTAGGCGGTGTGATTGGAAATGCAATTTATATTTATAAAATTCCATTGGGCCATCATCCAATTGGATTAGGAATATATGGACTATGTGCAGGTATTTTTATTGGATGCTGGTCAATGGCATTGGCAGAAGTATTGAAAATTTTCCCGATCTTTATAAGGCGTGTTAAAATTGTACATGCTGTTTCATATTTGGTTATTGCAACAGCTCTAGGAAAAGGACTAGGAGCTTTGCTTTATTTTTGGAAAGGATGGTAAAATCATGAATCAAGAGGCACAACAAGAGTATCAGGCATATGTGAAAGAAAAAACACCTGTTCATTGCTTATGGAAAAATATGTTAAAAGCTTTTATTACAGGTGGAATTATTTGTACCATAGGACAAGTAATCTTAAATTACTGTAAGGGGCAAGGACTCTCAGAAGATATTGCAGGTGGCTGGACGTCTATGATACTTGTATTACTCAGTGTAATTTTGACTGGTTTGAATTTGTATTCAAAAATTGCAAAATGGGGCGGTGCAGGAGCGCTTGTACCGATTACAGGATTTGCCAATTCAGTGGCGGCGCCAGCGATCGAATTTCAATATGAAGGTCAAGTCATGGGAATTGGATGTAAGATTTTTACAATTGCTGGTCCAGTGATCCTTTATGGGATATTTACCAGTTGGGTGCTGGGGCTGATTTATTGGATCGGGAAGTGTATGGGAGTGGTGTAGGCTGCTCCTTGTTAGTCAAATAATAATAGACTTAATTGGCAAGTATGAAAGTAAGTTCGATGTTGTTAGAATTACTAGAACAAAAGAAGATTAAAAATTTATGTCATTCACTTGACAGCATACAAAAAATATTAAATAATTAACTTTGAAGTTAATAACTACAAAGTTAGTAAAGGGAGTGTGGATAGTGGAAGATTTATTTGTGGGAAGAGAAAAAGAACTTGCTGATTTAAATGAAATGTATTCCCAAAACAAATTTCAATTATTTGTTTTGTATGGACGCAGACGAGTGGGAAAAACAACATTGTTGAACGAATTTTGCAAGAATAAAGAGAGTATTTTTTATTCAGCAGAACAGAGTAATCATAAATTAAATTTAGAAAAGTTTTCAAATTTGGTATTTCAATTTTATCAAGAATCCAATCTGGAACCATTTTCTTCATGGACAAATGCCTTGTCGTATATTGATGAGAGGCAACAAGGAAAAAGATTGATACTTGTGATAGATGAATTTCCATATCTTGTGAAAAAAGACAGAGCATTGCTTTCGGAAATGCAGCATTTGATCGATCATAAATTAAAAAAGGGTAACTTGTTTATTGTGCTTTGCGGAAGTTATATGGGATTTATGGAAAAAGAAGTTCTTGGTT
>CAYTRJ010000127.1:0-5149 GCA_964440185.1 uncultured Faecalimonas sp.
CTTTGCTTGTTCGGAGGTTAATCCTGAGATTCTTTCGAGTTCCTGTACTCTTTGTTGACTTAATTCTTCAACTTTTTCTTCACGCTGTTTAATCACTGCTTCTCTTGAAGTAAAGCTTGCTTCACGTTGTTCGATTGCATCCATTCTCTTATCAAGAGCTTCTTCCTTAGATAACACTCGTTTTTCGTAACGTTGTAATTCTGCTCGTCTTTCTTTCGATTCCTTTTCGAGCTCATTCTTTGTCTTAATAGACTCCTCTTTCACTTCCAAGAGAGCTTCCTTTTTTGTTGTTTCAGCTGTTTTTAAAGCATCATCAATAATTTCTCTTGCTCTGCTTTCTGCGCCTCCAATTTTTGAATCCGCATCTTGCATCAACTTAGAAACTGTCACTTTATTAGTAACAATCGCTGCAACAACAACCGCAATCACAACAGCTATAACTGTGATAATAGGTTGCACAGGAGCACCTCCTTATTAAATTTTCATTGCACGAATACAACACTTAAATTTTATACTCTTTTAACAACAATGTCAAGCGTTCCAAGAAGAAACTTGTATTACTTGACGAACATCTTCTCCTCGAAAACCTTTTCGCATCAAATACTCATAAATCTTCTTTTTTTCGGCATCCGTACATGTCCCTGGTGAAAATCGTTTTTTTCTCATCAAATTGCGAATCGTATCCTTTTCATCATAAAATTCGTAGCAACGTTCAAGAGTATTCTCTATTAATTCTTTCTCTATTCCTTTTTGACAAAGCGCCATGTAAATTTCTCTTCTGCTTTTTGTTGCCTGCCGTCCCATCACAAAACGTTCCGCATAACTATCATCTGCAATATACCCAAATGATTTTACATAAGCAATCGCTTTCTCCACAATCTCTTCCGGATATAAATTCTGTCTTAATTTTGTTCGAAGCTGTTCTTCTGTTCGGTCCATATCTTTCAACAAGTACATCGCTCGCATCTTCGCACGCTTTGCAATGACTTCCTCTAATACTTGTTGTTTTATTTCTTCTGAAATCTCTGCTTCCTCTTTTATTCCATAACGGGACAATTCGCCTTTGTATAACACAAACGCGAATTGTTCTTCTAAATACACTTTACATTTTGTCTTTGTCACATATTCTAATTTTGTGACTCTCATACTACACTTCTTCCACCGTATCAACGAGACCGTAATGTTCTCTAACTTTTAATTCGATTTCGTCCATGATTTCCGGATGTGTCTGTAAGTATGTTTTTGCATTTTCACGACCTTGGCCAATCTTATCTCCATTGTATGCATACCATGCACCACTCTTATTTACCACATCAATACCTGCTGCCAGGTCAAGAATATCTCCTTCCCTTGAAATACCTTTTCCGAACATAATGTCAAATTCCGCTTCCTTAAATGGAGGTGCTATCTTATTCTTTACAATTTTAATTCTTGTACGGTTACCTACCATTTCACCATTTTGTTTTAGCGTTTCGATACGTCTTACATCCATACGAACAGAAGCATAAAACTTAAGTGCTCTACCACCTGTTGTTGTCTCTGGATTGCCGAACATAATGCCTACTTTTTCACGCAACTGATTGATAAATACAACTACACAATTTGACTTGCTTATTACTGGAGTTAATTTACGAAGTGCTTGTGACATCAAACGTGCTTGAAGTCCTACATGAGAATCACCCATATCTCCCTCAATCTCTTGTCTTGGAACAAGTGCTGCTACCGAGTCAATTACAATAATATCCATTGCCCCCGAACGCACCATTGTCTCTGCAATCTCTAAAGCCTGGTCTCCGCTATCTGGTTGTGAAATATATAATTCATCAATATCTACACCAATGTTCTTAGCATATACGGGATCAAGTGCATGTTCTGCATCAATAAATCCTGCAATTCCGCCTCTCTTTTGCACTTCAGCAATCATGTGTAATGTTACAGTTGTTTTCCCACTCGATTCTGGTCCATATACTTCAATGACTCTTCCCTTTGGAACACCGCCAAGACCTAATGCAATATCTAAACTTAACGAACCTGTTGGAACTGTCTCTACTGATACATTTGCACCTGCATCTCCTAATTTCATCACCGTTCCTTTTCCAAAATCTTTCTCTAATTTGGAAATCGCTGCATCCAACGCTTTCTTTTTATCTTCATTTGCCATATTAAATGTCTCCTTCACAATACGAACCTATGTTCGTTTTTCTGTTTCTATACTAGTATACTTCTAAATTTTTGTCAATCACTTTTTCTTAGTTTTCACAAACTTGCATAGGCACTCACTCCTCACATATGAATTTATCAAACATTGAATTTTGGCGACCTGCCTAGAAATTTAGATTTTTTAGAATGTTTGAAATGTAGTCTCAGTTTATCACACGCCTTATCAAAATGCAACAAAACAAAAGCCAGGTCAGAGCGCAATTACTCTCTGACCTAGCCATTTTTACATTTTTTCGACAACTTCTCCTTGCTTCTTATAAATACTATTTGCCGGAATAAATTCTCTAACCATTGATAATGGATAAATATTTGTGTTGCTTCCCACAACGGTTCCTGGATTTAAGATACTTCCGCATCCTACTTCTACTTCATCTCCCAAAATCGCACCAAATTTCTTTAATCCTGTCTGTATCACACCTTCTGGTGTCTTTACACTTGTAAGTGTCTTGTCTGATTTCACATTTGATGTAATAGATCCTGCCCCCATGTGAGCTTTATATCCAAGTACAGAGTCTCCTACATAATTGTAGTGTGGCACTTGTACCTTATTGAATAAAATAACGTTTTTCAACTCTGTAGAGTTTCCTACAACGGCACCTTCTCCTACGATTGCATTTCCACGAATAAATGCACAATGTCTTACTTCTGCATCTTTTCCAATGATCGCTGGTCCATTAATATATGCTGTTGGTGCAACCTTTGCGCTTTTTGCGATCCATACATTTTCTCCTACTTTTTCGTATTCATCTGATAATGTATTTCCTAATTCTACAATAAAGTCCCCAATCTTAGGAAGCACTTCCCAAGGATATGTCACACCTGTAAAAATATCTTTTGCAATTGTTTCATCTAAGTTAAGTAGCGATTTTACTGTCAATTGTTCCATATAGCTGTCTCCTTATGATTTTTTATAATATTGGGCTGCCTTATCATAACATTGTTTTAGCTGTCCCTGATTGTACAATCCTAACACACCCTCTGTTCTGCTGGCAATAAAATGTTCTAATTTTACCATATATTCTTCAGGCGTTATCGTTCCTTCTGCCACGTATGTCAGCCCTTTCTCCCAGCTTGCCGTAAGTTCCGGATTTAACAACGAACGGATAGAATGTTCTACCACATCAAATACCATTTCACCTAAAAGTGTCGGTGTGATAATCTGTGTCTTTTTATTTAAGCTTAAATACTTGATATTCATTAATTTTTTTAAGATTTCCGCTCTCGTAGCACTCGTACCAATTCCACTTCCCTTGATCTGTGCACGCAGTTCTTCGTCCTCTATCAATTGTCCTGCATTTTCCATTGCAAGAATCATAGAGCCCGAATTATATCGTTTTGGTGGCGTTGTTTCTCCTTCTTTGATCGTAAGTCCCTTTACCTCCAAAACAACACCTTTTTTCACCTGTTTTAATTGTTCAAATAATGCTCCATCTACATTATTATCATTTCCAGTTCCTACAACCTTCAAATATCCTTCCTCTGCCAATACCTTAAATGTAGAAAAGAAAGATTCCTCTTTTATTTGAGTTGTAATACTCATTTTATGATATACAGCAGGCGGATAAAAGATACTTAAAAATCTCCTCACAATCGTATCATATACTTGCTGTGCTATTCCTGATAAACTTTTCAAAGCCGAAAGTCCCTGGCCTGTCGGAATGATCGCATAATGGTCTGTAATCTGCTTATCATTGACATATCTTGTCTTTTCCAGTCCTTTATGGGAACCAAAGCGCAAAATATCCTGCAAATATGGTGCTGCCATTTCATATTTTGAAAGTCCGTTTAGATTCTTATGTATTTCTTTTGCTACCGCTGTTGATAATACACGTGCATCTGTTCTTGGATACGTAACTAATTTCTTTTCATACATTTCCTGAACAATACGAAGTGTTTCATCCGGACTGATCTTAAATCGTTTCGCACATTCATTTTGAAGTTCTGCAAGATTGTATAATAATGGTGGATTCTTCTTTTCTACCTTCTTTTCGATTGCTGATACTGTACATTGTATTGGATTTGTGTCGCTCAAACATCTTATAAGTTCTTCTGCTTTTTCACGCTTTTTAAATCCATTTTCTTTGTATAGATCATAACTTTCAAAATATCTGGAGCCTTTTACGCTTCTCCATTCTCCTTCAAAAGCAGAACCTCCTACATTCACTGTACTGAGTACACGATAAAATGGTGTTTTTACAAAGTCACGGATTTCCCGTTCTCTACGTACCACCATCCCCAAGACACAGGTCATAACACGTCCCACAGACAATACTGTGTATTTTGTATTTCTATAAGAAGAAATACTTCCTCCGTATTTTAAAGTCAATAATCTTGAAAAATTAATCCCCATTAAATAATCTTCTTTTGCACGCAAATACGCTGAAGCTGATAAATTATCATATTCACTCAGGTCCTTTGCCTCTCGAATCCCGCGCAGGATTTCATCTTCTGTCTGCGAATCAATCCAAACACGTTTACGGATTTTTCCTTTAACATTTGCCATCTGCTCTACAAGACGATAAATATATTCCCCTTCTCGTCCAGAGTCAGTACAAACATAAATGGTATCCACATCAGCCCGATTCAATATACCACTTACAATTTTAAATTGCTTTTCCACATTTGGAATCACTTCGTATTTAAATTCCTTTGGCATAAATGGAAGTGTTTCCAAACTCCATCTTTTATATTTTTCATCATAACTTTCAGGATAACTCATTGTCACAAGATGTCCTACACACCAAGTCACAATTGCCTCATCCGCCTCTAGATATCCGTCTTTTCGTTTCGTATTTAATTTTAATGCCTTTGCGAATTCTTGAGCCACACTCGGCTTTTCCGCAATATAAACTGCTTTTCCCATATATGTTCCTTTTTACTGTTTTTTTCGTAACCCTCTTTTCCAAATGGCTTTCGACTCTTTTTCTCT
>CAYTRJ010000128.1:0-5147 GCA_964440185.1 uncultured Faecalimonas sp.
AGATAAATTTACAAAAGATGACAAATGGTATTTTTACCTTACTTCTTCGGACAAAGAAGATGTTGAAAAATTATGCAAATATTTAGCATTACACAAAGTTAAATACATGGCAAATTTAGGACTTACAAGGTGTGGGGAAAATACAATCAATATCACTGCTTTTAGTAAAACAAAAGAAGAAAGTAAACTAATAGATGATTATTTACATAATAGTAACTCAAAATATTTAAAAGAAATTATCAAATAAAAAGAAAGGATATTATTTTATGATTAGAGAATTTGAAATAATAAGTAAAGAACAATTAATTAAAGATTTTGGAGAAGAAGCAATAATAAAAATGCCAAAAAGAAGCACTAAAGAAAGTGCAGGCTACGATGTTTTTGCACCAATTGATATTATTTTAAAACCAAACGAAGAAGTAAAAATCCCAACAGGATTAAGAGTACATATGCAAAAAGGAGAGGTATTATTCATCTTTCCAAGAAGCGGACTAGGATTCAAATATTATACCCGTCTCGCAAATACCATCGGAGTGATCGACAGCGATTACAAAAACTCAAATAATGAAGGACATATTTGGGTGAAAGTCAGAAACGAAGGAAATAAAGAGTTATTTATTAAACAAGGAAATGCATTCTGTCAGGCAATCTTAATGCCATTTCTGTTGGTTGACGGAGATAATTTTGAAGATGGTGATGATAGGAACGGTGGCTTTGGCAGTACAACTAAATAGGAATCGTAAAAAATAGGGACAAAACTTGTCCCTATTTTAATTATGTAAAATAAAAAATTAATCAAATTTTTTTATAATAATTTTTATATCAATTGTCGTATCATCGGTATCAAAATCAGAATACGCATACAAATATGGCTGTATTCCGGCAGGTGTGATTTGTGCGAAACATCTGTCATTTGCAGAAATACATCCAGACCCTGTTCTCCAAGTGTCATTAAAGTGAACTAAGACAGCTGCGACATAACAATTAGAAGAATCAAATCCACTAGGATACGATATTAACGAACCGAAACCATTTTTACTAAAAGTTACGGTAAATGTCTTATGTTTCATATTGTTAATTTGCGTTTGAATATTGCTTGTAACACCGTCACAATAGTTTAATTCTGTAGCTGTAGCAGTTAAACCAAAACTACTTAATGAGTAAGTTGTATTTTTAAAATAAGGTACACCACTGATGATAGGACATGCAGTATATCCACTAGAAGATGTGACAGAAGAAGTTGTCTTAACCCCTCCTAATGTTGAAGATGAAGCCGTTGGTAATGTATAATTATTTGCACCGCTTGCAATACTGTCTAATTTTGTTTTATCTGATTTACTCATTAATCCAGACATACTGGTTGTTGCTTCATCATAAGTTGTATCGGTGAATTTTGCATCAGAAGGAACAGTTTTATTTAACGAATAAGATGTTGCTACAGGTTTTCCGTTAGAAAAATATATAGGTTGTACAGACGAGCCATTGGAAGATGTAAGGGCTGTAGCAGTAGAAGCATTGCCGTCTAAAGAACCTTTAAAACTATTTGCTGTAACTTGAGCAGGAAATGTTACATTTTGAGAATTATCATAAGAATAGATTGTTCCATATTTTGCCATGTTTGAAGGTGTACTCCAACCAACCCCGCCAAAGCCCATTATTCTCATGATATTTAGTCCAACATAACTAGTTGAACAAGAAGCACATCCAAATGTAAATCGAATAAATTGATATTGTGATGATGTGTTGCCATACGTTGTTATTCCAGAAGTATTTATAATATTCCAACCAGACCAACCAGAAATAGAAATTTTGTCTCCAAAATTCACAAAATTAGTAGGAGATGCATTGGTTGCGGCATCAATAGTGCAGTAACATCCGTTGCATCCATTTGTTGATATGTAAATTGCAAATTTATTGAGTATACTATAAACTCCAAATTTAATAGTGTTTATTGTTACTCGTAGCATATAATCCTTTGTCGCTTTATTACTATCGTCTGCTTTCCCGATTATACAGCCATATCCTGTTCCAAACACTCCTTTTTTTTGGTTGTCGGATAATCCATAATCTTCCCATGTATTACCGCTATCTCTTGAATATTCTATTGTAATACCTGATGCATTTCCAAAAGCCAATCTATTTGCACCTAATTCTGGTATCATAGCAGCATCTATACATCCGTATGTTCCGCTAAAATTCTTTCCACCCCAAGATAAATAAGCTTCTTTATTCATTTGATTCAAATCATCATTAAAAGTAACTTTTCTTAGTTGATACCATGTACCATTTCTTCTTGTACAATAATAAACATCCTTGTCCCCATATGTTGAAATTTCCAATTGTGCATAGTCTTTTGTTGTATAGATTCCTGAAATTCTAACAGTCCACAATACACCAGATGAAATTACAGAAGATGTATCATTTTCATTCCAATAAGTAATCCAATCACTTGAAGCGACAAAATAAGTAGAAGCATTATAAGTTGATTTAGAACTATTTAGCCAATTATCTAAAGAATTTCTCAAATCATTAATTGTTTTTCCAGTTATACTACCAATTTGATAATTTTTTCCTGTTAATAGATTAATTTTTTGCTTGTCTTCCGTTGACATAAATCCATCCGAAGTATTTGTTGCAATATCATGAATATGTGTAACATTTGCTTTAGTTTCTTTCAAGGACGCAATGGAAGAATTAATATCATCTACAGTTGTTGCAATAACCTTATTTTGCACTGGATTTGTAGAAGTAGAAGATAATGCACTATCAGCTGTATGAGTATGAGACTTTGTAGCCGCATCAGTGATACCATATCCTGCTAAAGTTGTAGGGTTGCTTCCACCAGTTACGTGTCCCTGTGCGTTGACAGTTACGCTTCTATATGTTCCTGCCGTTACGCCTGAGTTTGGATGTGTGTATGTGGTATCTTTGGCACTAATAGTAGCTTTTTTGTTTGTTGTATCTAAAGCAATAGTAATATTGTCGCCATTAACCAAAGTAAGAGTATCTGTCGCAGAAGAAGCAGAAGCGGTTGTAGTGCCAACTTTTACATTGCTAAACGCATTCTGGTTCTTTTCAGCGTTACTTGGTGCATGAGCCGTATCTGCATGAGTTTTTGCAGAATTCCAATTCGTTCTTTCGGCAGCTGTAATATGTACAGTTGTGTTTCCTGTATGAGAGTCTAAGTCTGTTTTTGCGGCACGAGAAGTGTCAACAGGGTGTTTATGATCAGAACGTGCAACCGTAGAAGCTGTACCTGCATTAGCTGTGCCATCCATAAGTGGAGCGGTAGTAGAATAAGTAACGTGTGTACCGTGAGACGTTGCGGCTTTACCATCTAAAGCTGATTGTAAACCTGTTACATTTGCAATAGTATGCGTGTGTGAACCTAGTTCTGTTTGTAAAGCATCAATCAAACCTTTGATTACAACACCTTGGGCGGCAGATAATACTTTATTAGTGCTATTTGTTGTAAGGTCATTTACAATATCAGAAACATTGATTTTACTTGTAGTAATAGATTCCAATGTTCCTTTATTATTATTGATAAGAGCAAGAACCTCTGATAATTGATCCGTTGTTTCATCATCTACGTCCAAGAAATTATTGACCTTAGTGGACAGGGCAGTAATTAAATTCCTGATGTCATTATGTGCAGTGGTAGATGTGTTGTGAGAAGAAATCTTACTATCTACTGAAGCAGTGGAAGATAAATTTGCAACCTTACCATCCGTATAAGATTTTGCAGAACTTAAAGTGTTTGCATCTCCATTGTCAATTTTTTCTTTAACAAGAGCGTTATATTCAACGAGATTGTCATATGATACATATTTTTTTGTAGCCATGAAATCACCTTTCTAAAACAGGAGAGAGCTATGAAACTCTCTCCTAAAAATTATGTTAGATATTTTTAAACAAACATCTTGTCAATTTCTGCCTGAGAAAGAGCAGTAAATGCATTGATTGCTTCTGTGTTTGCTGTTACTTTTGTTTCAAGAGCAGTATTTAAACCGTCCGCATATTCCTTTGCTTCAACTTCGGCAGCTTTTGCACGTGCAATCTCTTCATCGAGTGCTGTTTTATCTGCTTTTAAAGCGATTGCACTAGCGTTAGCTTCGTGAGCAGCTTTGTTTGCTGCGGCGAGAGCTTCAACTGCGTCTAAACGAGTTCTGTCTTTTGCGACTTCTGCATTAGTATAAGCCTTGGCATCTGTTAATGCTTTATCTGCTTTTTCTGTAGCATCAGCGGCAGCAGTTGCAGTAGCGGATGCGATAGCTTCCTCTTTAGCTTTGTCAATGTCAGTAGCAATACTTCTAGATTCGCCAACAGCACTTTCAAGAACTTTAACTCTTGTATCTAAAGCTGTATCAGCATTGGTACGAGCTGTAACTTCTTCGTCTAATGCAGACTGTTCAGCCTTTTTAGCAACAGTTTCCTGTAAACCTGTGATGGCAGTTTCATTTTTCTGAATAGAAGCAGCCATAGCAGCAGCACCGCTTTCGTCAGATGCAATGTATTCCTGTAATTCTTTTAATGTATCTTTTGCATTTTCAGACATATCTGCATCGGCAAGGAATGCATCTACATCGGCTTTTACTTCTGCAATAGCGTCAGCATTTGTTTTGGTCTTCTGATCTACTGTATCAATTTTCCCCTGTAATTCTGTTTTGTCGGCATTTTTAAGATAATCACCTTTGATAGTTGCGACATCTGCTTCAACAACATCTACTGCGCTCTGTAATTCGTTTAAAGCTGTGTCAGTAGCAATGCCTTTGGTCTTTTCCTGAACGTATTCGATTACAGTTTTTGATGAAGATTCTGCTGGGATTGTACCTGTATATGTTTTAAGAGCGTCTACATCACCCTGTGCTTTATCTGCGGCAGACTGTGCATTCTGAGCAGATGTGGCGTTTGTAGCTTCCTGTGCTTTTGCTCTTGTTACTTCATCTTCAATAGCTTTATTAGCCGTGTCGATTTTTGCCTGCAATTCTGCTTTTAAAGCGTCATCTTTACCTGTGACCCATGCTTTCTGTTTTTGGTCATAGTAGCTAAGGTTTTCCAATGATACATATTTCTTTTCGTTTGCCATGATTAAAAGTCCTCCTAAAATTAAAAAATTTTAAAGTTTAAAAAGTTTATTAAAAAAG
>CAYTRJ010000129.1:0-5099 GCA_964440185.1 uncultured Faecalimonas sp.
AATTTGCTGACAGTGACAGGCTGTCAGCATTTTACTTTTTTAAACGATAAAATTCCTATAAACTTTCCATACACTGTGTTGACAGTCCTTTTTTGCTGTTATATCATAAATATAACAACTAATTGGTTTGAGAAGGAGGTTATCGGGTATGATAATTGAGATTGATTTCAACAGTGACGAAGCTTTATATTTACAGCTTCGCAATCAGATTATTTTAGGTATTGCTACGGCTAAGATACAAGAGGGAGATTCACTTCCATCTGTACGCCTCATGGCTGAACAGATTGGAATTAATATGCATACGGTGAATAAAGCCTATGCATTGCTTCGGGAAGAAGGAATCATTCAGTTGGACCGCAGACGAGGGGCAACAATTGTGATCGATCGCAATCGTTTGCAGGCGCTACAGGATATGAAATCTCAGATGAAGCCAGTTTTGCTTAAGGGAATTTGTAAGAATATTTCCAAGGAAGAAGTATATGAATTAGTGGATGAAATATACGAATTGTATTACTAGTTTAGGAGGGTGTCCATGCAGAAAGAATTTACAAGACAGGCAGAGCGCGTATTACAATCGGCAAAGTCTTTTGCAAAAAAATGTAGTCATCCATATGTTGGGACAGAACATTTATTATTAGCACTTTGCAAAGAATTTACAGGTGTAGCGGGTCAGGTGCTTGCTATGAATAAAGTGAAAGAAGACAAGATTCAAAAGGTGATTGAAGAACTGATTTCACCAGTACAGGAAGTAAAAAAACAAAAAATATTATTTAGCCCACGATTAGAATTTTTATTAGACAATGCGTTTCAGGAAGCGGTGAAATTGGCATCAGATAAAATCGGGACAGAACATATGCTTTTAGCAATGATTAAAGATGCAGAATGTGTTGGTACACGTATTCTAGTGACATTGAATGCAGACTTGGTCAAAATCCAAGATGACATATTAGAAACAATTGGAGCAAATCCAAAAGAATATATGGAAGATAGCTATGAAAATGGACGTGTGCAGGGTGGCATGCTGGAACAATTCAGCACAGATTTGACAGCAAAAGCAGAAGAAGGGAAATTAGACCCAGTTGTAGGAAGAGAAGAAGAAATTGAACGTTTAATGCAGGTGCTTAGCAGAAGAACGAAGAACAATCCCTGCCTGATCGGAGAACCAGGTGCAGGTAAAACTGCAATTGTAGAAGGCTTTGCGAGCAGGATTGCATCAGGAGTTGTTCCAGATAGTATGAAGGAAAAGCGCGTGCTGACCCTTGATCTGTCAGGAATGGTAGCTGGTTCTAAATATCGTGGGGAATTTGAAGAACGTATGAAGAAGCTGCTTCGTGAAGTGAAAGCAGATGGAAATGTGATTCTGTTCTTAGATGAGATTCATACTTTGATTGGTGCAGGTGGCTCGGAAGGGTCTATTGATGCTGCCAATATTTTGAAGCCATCTATGGCAAGAGGCGAGATTCAATTAATTGGTGCTACGACCGTTAAGGAATATCGCAAGTATATTGAGAAAGATGCAGCGTTAGAAAGACGATTCCAACCAATTATGGTAGAAGAGCCAGATGAGAGCTTGTGCATTGAAATTTTGGAAGGGTTGAAAGAAAGATACGAGATGCATCATCGTGTTCAGATTACTGAAAGTGCGTTGGAAGCAGCAGTGAAATTATCAACTCGTTATATTCAAGACAGACATTTACCTGACAAAGCGATTGATGTGTTGGACGAAGCGTGTTCAAAAGTGAGCTTACGTGGATTTAAAGTGCCTGATAATCTTTTGCATTTTGAACAAGAGCTGCAGGAGATGACAGCAGAGAAGGAAGAATGTATCAAAACAGGCGATTTTGCAGCAGCGTCTGCGATTCACAAAGAACAAGAGGCACTTGCAAAGAAAATAGAAAACCAGAAAAAACGTATTGAAAGAAATCAAGAGAAACATGTATTAGTTGTTTCTGAGGAAGATATTGCATCTGTCGTATCGGTGTGGAGTAAGATCCCAGTGCAGAAATTGACAGAATCAGAAAATACTCGTTTGCAAAAACTAGAGCAGACATTGCACAAACGAGTAATTGGGCAGGAAGAAGCAGTATCGGCAGTTGCGAGATCTGTCAAAAGAGGACGTGTAGGACTAAAAAGCCCAAATCGTCCAATTGGTTCCTTTTTGTTTTTAGGACCAACAGGAGTTGGGAAAACAGAATTGGCAAAAGCATTGGCGGAAGCGTTATTTGGAAATGAAGATGCTATGATTCGTGTGGATATGTCTGAATATATGGAAAAACATAGTGTCTCTAAAATGATCGGTTCACCACCAGGATATGTGGGACATGACGAAGGTGGACAGTTGAGTGATAAGGTGCGTAGAAATCCATATGCAGTAGTGTTGTTTGATGAAATAGAAAAAGCACACCCAGATGTGTTTAATATATTATTGCAAGTGCTGGATGATGGACACATTACTGACTCGCAAGGACGTAAAGTGGATTTCAAAAATACTGTTATTATTATGACTTCGAATGCGGGCGCAAAAGCAATTGTGGAGCCAAAGCGTTTGGGGTTTGGTGCGAAGGAAGATGCCGAAGCTGATTATAAGAAAATGAAAGCGGGAGTAATGGAAGAAGTAAAACAAATTTTCCGCCCGGAATTTTTGAACCGAATTGATGAAACTTTGGTGTTCCACGCATTGAATGAAGTGCATATGCAAAAAATTGTAGGATTAATGTGCAAAGAACTAGTACAGAGAGCAAAAACACAGTTAAATATACAACTGACTATTCGAGATTCCGTAAAAAAATATATTGTTGAAAAAGGTACAGATAAGAAATATGGAGGACGTCCGCTGCGTCGTGCAATTCAAAATGAATTAGAAGATAAATTAGCGGAAGCGATTTTAAATGGAGAAGTACAGACGGGGACTTGCGTGGATGTGGGAATTTCCAAAAAAGAAATTAAATTTTATACCAAATAAATAAATCACTAGTAAAAAGAAATGAATTATTATATAATCAATCTATGATATATATACCATTAGGAGGAAAACAAGATGGCAGTGGTAAAAGAACTATTAAGAGCAGAAAATGATGGGACATTAAGTTTTGGCGATTTCACATTGGAAGCAAAAACAAAATTAGATGGATTTGAATTTCAAGGAGATTTATATAAAGTTAAGACATTTCAAGAGATTACAAAATTAGAAAAGAACGGACTATTTGTATATGAATCAGTTCCGGGGACTGCAGTAGAAAACTTTAAGATGACAGATGTTGGAGTGATTTTCCAAGTGTCAGGTGTAGACAATGCACAATTTACAGTAGGATTAGAAGCAGAAAGTTTATATGAAGTATATGTAGATGATGTAAGTGTTGGAACAATGACAACAAATCTTAGTGGAAAATTAAGTGCAAGTGTTGAATTGAAAACAGATACAGCGGTTGAAGTGAAAATTGTAAAACGCTAAATAAGATGAGAGAGCTGATATTCAGCTCTCTTTTTAACACAGAAGGAGTATATATGGCGAAAGGGAAAAAAACTACATTTTTTTGTCAAAATTGTGGGCATGAAGAGAATAAATGGTTAGGACAATGTCCGATGTGTAAAGAGTGGAATACATTTGTGGAAGAAAGTGTTTCGTTTGCGAAAACAAGTATTACAAAACAAATGAAAGAGGCGGATGTTGTATTATTGAAAGATGTTGAGACGAATCAAGAGGATCGGATTCGGACGGAAATAAATGAACTTGACCGTGTGCTGGGTGGAGGAATTGTCCCAGGTTCTCTTATTTTGGTAGGAGGGGATCCGGGAATTGGAAAGTCAACACTATTATTGCAAGTGTGCCAGAAATTAGGAGAATTAAAAAGAGAAATCTTATATATATCGGGAGAAGAATCTTTGAAACAAATCAAATTGCGTGCAAATCGTATGGGTGAATTTTCGAGTGGTATTTATTTGTTTTGTGAGACAAATTTGGAATTAATACGTGCAGTAATAGAAAAGAGAAAGCCGGAAGTCGTAATCATTGATTCTATCCAAACTATGTATAGTGAAAATGTAGCTTCTGCACCGGGAAGTGTATCTCAAGTGCGTGAATCGACAAATATATTTATGCAGTTGGCAAAGGGGTTAGGAATTTCCATTTTTATAGTAGGGCATGTGACAAAAGAAGGAACGGTAGCAGGGCCTAGAGTGTTGGAGCATATGGTTGATACAGTGCTGTATTTTGAAGGGGATAGGCACGCTTCCTATCGTATATTGCGAGGAGTGAAAAATAGGTTTGGTTCTACAAATGAAATAGGGGTATTCGAAATGCGCCAGAATGGTTTGGCAGAAGTGGAAAACCCTTCAGAATTTATGCTTAACGGAAAACCAGAACATGCGTCAGGCTCTATTGTTGCATGTTCTGTGGAAGGGACTCGTCCTATTTTAATAGAAATACAAGCATTGGTATGCAATAGTAATTTTGGTATTCCACGAAGAACAGCAGCGGGGACGGATTACAACCGTGTAAATTTACTTATGGCTGTATTGGAAAAACGAGCAGGATTGAACTTAGCAAATTACGATGCTTATATAAATATTGCAGGTGGGATTAAAATGAATGAACCTGCAATTGATTTGGCGATTGTTCTTGCAATTGTATCCAGTTATCAAAATAAGCCGATTTCTGAAAAAACGATTGTATTTGGAGAAGTAGGGTTAAGTGGAGAAGTGCGAGCTGTTAGCATGCCAGAACAGAGAGTGGCAGAGGCGAAAAAATTAGGATTCAAAACGTGTATATTACCAGCAGTTTCTGCAGAAATTGTGAAAAATATTAAAGAAATTGAGGTGATCGGCGTAAAGAATATAAGTGAGGCTATTCAGTGTGCAAAATAAAGGAAAAATGAAAAGGGAGGCACCTTTTTTGAATTGTATAAATTGTGTGAGAAAATTCAAAAAAGGTGTTGACACTGTTCGACAATCGTGATAATATATGACCTGTTGCTGATGAAACGCGAGAAACACAAAGAAGTAACAAAAAAGAAAATGAAAAAAGTTGTTGACAAGCGATTAAAGATGTGATAATCTGAATAAGCTGTCGACGAGACAACAAAAGAACATTGATAATTAAA